>JBBEBV010000071.1:0-1247 GCA_040882165.1 Bacteroidota bacterium | reverse complement strand
GTCCGGAGAAAATCGGTATCAACGTGGAGATGCATTCGTATGCATTCTCGAGCCCCGGCGATACGCGGTACATCATCCTCCATTATGACTTAAAGAACCCCGGGGCAACAGTCATTTCAAACCTGTACGCCGGAATCTTTCTCGATTGGGATATCGGAGCTTTCACGTATGATGTAAACGTTTCCGCATTCGACGCGACACGCAGTCTCGGTTACGCTTTTGATAATTCAAGGGCAGAGCGCGCATACCTCGGGATACGGGCTCTGGATAGCGCAGCCTCTTATCGCACCTTAATCAACGACGGAACACTTGATCTCTCCCGTTTCGCAAAATTTGACTGGATCAGCAAAGGAGTCTTTGGGACGGCGTCGTCACCGAACGACATTCACCATGTGATTTCGGCGGGACCCTTCGTATTGAGCCCCGGGGGAAGCCAGAAGGTCGGGTTCGCGTTGGTGGCCGCCGAAAGTTCGCTTACGCAACTCCAGGAAGCGGCCGATGCCGCAAAGGCAAAATGGCTTGAAATCCTGAATCCGGTCAGCGTGGAGCATCTTGATTCTGCTGTTCCGCTCACGTTCGGTCTGGAGCAGAATTTTCCCAATCCGTTCAATCCCTCGACGACCATCGGGTTCCGTGTGGCACGTGAGGAGTTCATCAGCATGAATGTTTTCGATATGCTGGGACGTCATGTGGCAACGCTCGTCGATGAAATTATGAATCCCGGACTGTACCAAGCCCATTGGGATGCCCGCACTCTCTCCAGCGGCATTTATTACTACCGGCTTCGGGCAGGTTCCTTCGTGGAAACACGGAAGATGGTACTCATGAGGTAACCCGGAGGGAAACAGCGAAAGAACAACGCGAACCGCATGGTGTTTAAGAAATCCCGACCAGTTGAGTGGCCGGGATTTTTTTACCCCCTCTCTTGTCTTGTTAAAAGATTTCCCGTAAGATTGTCTTCATGGAGAAACAACCCTTGATTGTCACCCCCGTAACGTTGGAAGGCCGTTATGCCCGGCTCGAACCGCTTTCCATGAACCACCTTGTTCCTCTCTGCGAAGTCGGGTTTGACCCTGACCTTTGGCGCGTGGCCCTGTCGGTGATCAAGTCGGAGGAGGATATGAGAGCGTACATCGCGACCGCATTACAGTGGCAAATGGAGGGAACGGCCCTCCCCCTCGTGACTATCGAGAGGTCTTCAGGAACTGTTGTCGGCAGTACGCGGTTTGCCAATATCGAGAGGACAC
>JBBEBV010000070.1:0-1249 GCA_040882165.1 Bacteroidota bacterium | reverse complement strand
CCTCCGTCCGTTCGCCGATGCCAAGCATCAGCCCGGTCTTTGTTTTGGCTCCACGTCGTTTCGCACGGGCAAGGAGCTCCAGCGATTGAAGGTAGTTCGCCTGAGGCCGGACGACACGGTAAAGCCGGGGAACGGTTTCCAGGTTGTGGTTCAGAATATCGGGACCTGCATCGAGCACCAGGTTGAGCGCCTCTTCGTTCCCCTTGAAGTCCGGGATCAGGACCTCAACCGTGGCTCCCTCGATTTCCTCTTTAATCAATCGGATCGTCTCAGCAAAGATCGGGGATCCGCCATCCGGGCGTTCATCACGGTTAACGGAGGTGATCACCGCGTGTCGAACTCCCATCAGCTTGATCGCATCGACAACACGCCGGGGCTCATCCAGGTCCAGTCCGTAATCGGGCCGACCCGTCTTCACGGCACAGAAGCCGCAAGAGCGTGTACAGATATCGCCGAGGATCATAAACGTCGCCGTCCCGGCCGACCAGCACTCCCCCATGTTCGGGCATCGCGCCTCCTCACACACCGTGTGAAGCTTGTGCGACTCGATGATCGTTTTGAGTCGGGCGTACGACTCTCCCCCGGGAATCTTTGCCTTCAACCATTGCGGGCGTCGGGGTTGGGGGGAATCGGGAGTTACAGCCGGTATTTCCTGTATGAGAAAATCCATCGTACCTTCTCTTTTGTTTACCCGCGAATCTGCGCAAATCTACACAAATCGGGGCAAAGAATTTTAAATGACTAACTTATTCCATGTTTGGAACATGTGGTGCTTCAGAAGTTGTGGATTTCGTTGTCAGAACCATTCGTTTCCATTCCAGATTGTTTGCTGCTCCGAAGTTTATCAGAACACCAACCTGGAATTTCGTTGCATTCAAGTAATTCAAAAGCTGCGACTCGTCATTTTTCGTGAGACGTTCTTGCGCCTTCAACTCAACAACGATCTTCTCGTATGCTACAATATCCGCTTTGTATTCTTTCTTTAACTTGTGGGCTTTGTAATACAAAGGCAAAAGTTTCTGGGGGATGAATGGTATCCCTCTCTCCGCTAGCTCAATTTCAAGCGCCTCTTGATAAACAGCTTCAAGAAATCCATTTCCCAGTTCATTGTAGACCTCCATGGCAGCCCCGATAACGGCATAGACCTCATCTTTAAATATCAATCCCTTCATTCCCTCTCCTTCACATTTTAAAGATTAGCGAAGATAAAATTACTCTTGATTATTCTCCTCTATGGCTCCCATCAGTG
>JBBEBV010000069.1:38678-41395 GCA_040882165.1 Bacteroidota bacterium | reverse complement strand
TGCCAGGTAAATCACGGTTCTGACGCTGGTTCACCTAAAATAACTTTGTGTCTTGCCCGCCCGACTGCCTGCGGCAGCAGGCGGACGGGGTGCCTTCGTGGCCCACAGAAAGTGTTTTTCAACAACCTGCTAAATCGGAGAACTTCCCCCATGAAAATTGTTGTGGCAACCATAACCTTTTTGATCATGATCAGCCTTGCTTTTGCGGGAGGCGAGAAGAAATACGGCAAGGATCTCACCATCAAGAGCCCCACCAGCGTCTCGGAAATCCTCTCCAACCCCGGGAAGTACAACGGCGTGTCGGTCCTCGTGGAGGGAACGATCGTGGACGTATGCGAGAAAAAAGGGTGCTGGATCAAGATTGCCGGCGAGAAGGAAGCCGATGTCATCCAAATCAAAGTGGAGGACGACGTCATTGTGTTCCCCATGGAGGCCAAAGGAAAGCGGGTGAGGGCTCAGGGCAAGGTCTTTGCGAAGGAGTATTCCGTCAAGGAGCTCATTGCAGGGGCGAAGCACGAAGCCGAGGAACAAAAGAAGGAGTTCGATGCATCATCGATCAAGGAGCCTAAGACGGTGGTCCGGATCGATGGCGAGGGGGCTGTGATCAAGGAGTAGCAGGCGATATCCTCTTATGTCGTATGGACTTACTTCAGGCCTGGTGGGGTTCTTGGAGAGATGGGAACAAACTTCTGTGCGAGAGTGTTGTGAGAAATGACCCGCTTCAAGTCCTACCTTCTGCGGGTTGAAGAACAACCTCCCTGACCCCGACGCTACGGTGCGCGTCGGGGTTTTTTATGAACGTACCTCCCTGCCAGATTGATGATCTCCTCCCGTTCAGCGTTCGTCAGCGGCCGGGAGTCCCCCGATGCAAGGTTTCCCAGCGAAAGGTTCCCGATCTGAACGCGGACGAGACGAAGTGTCGGATGCCCGACCGCTGCCGTCATTTTTCGTACCTGCCTGTTTCTTCCTTCCCCCAATGTCAGCTCGATCCAGGCTGTCGGGATATTTTTTCGAAATCGGATGGGCGCTGGTCGCGGAGGAAGGTCCGGGTCTTTCTGCAGGAGCCGGGCGGCAGCCGGTTTCGTTCTTTTCCCTTCAAGGATCAGGCCCTTCTGAAGTTGCCGTAATGCGAGTTCCGTTGGAACATGCTCCACCTGAACCCAGTACGTTCTTGGATGTCCAAACCTTGGCTCGAGCATGTACTGTTTCACCGCGTTGTCGTCGGTCAGCATGAGGAGACCCTCGCTGTCGGCATCGAGCCTTCCCACGGGATACACGTTGGGTGGGAACGGACCGTACCGACTCAGGGTCTGCCTTTCACCTTGCCCGGTGAACTGTGAGAGCACACCGTACGGTTTGTGGAACAGGATGTATTGGTGTTGTGCCGGGGTCATGGGTGGGTTCTAAAGAAGACAATATACGGGATGGGAGGTTGAGGAACAAACAGTGACGAGAAACCCTTCGTGATTCCGATAAGCCTTGACTTTCAGAACGAATCTTGGTTATTTTGCGCCCGACCTTTTTCTCACCATCATGATGAGGAGTCCATGGCAGACAAACAACAGGCAAAGAAACCATGGTTGTATCGAGCCCTTGATTTTGTGGAGTGGGGAGGGAACAAGCTGCCGCATCCGGCAACCTTGTTCGCCCTCTTTGCCCTGGCAGTGGTGGTGGCTTCCGCGGTGTTTGCGGCGATAAATTATTCCGCAGTCCATCCCGGCACGGGCAAGGACATCCTTCCGGTGAGTCTGATGAACGGCGATGGTTTGCGGAGGATCGTGACAACGCTCGTCACGAATTTCACAGGTTTTGTTCCCCTCGGAACTGTCCTTGTCGCCATGCTGGGTGTCGGCGTGGCTGAGGGGTCGGGGCTTTTGTCAGCCGGCATCCGGGCTCTGGTTTTGTCCGCTCCCAGGAAACTCATCACACTGGTCGTGGTGTTCAGCGGCGTTCTTTCCAATGCAGCATCGGAAGCCGGGTATGTGATCTTGATTCCACTTGCAGCGGTTATTTTTCTCGGGTTCGGAAGGCACCCCCTTGCCGGGATGGCAGCGGCATTTGCCGGCGTTTCAGGAGGGTACAGCGCCAACCTGGTCCTGGGTACCGTGGACCCACTCCTCTCCGGGATCACAGAGGAGATGGCCAAGATCATCGATCCCGCCTACACGGTGAATCCGGCTGCAAATTATTATTTCATGGTGGCATCAACATTGTTGATCACCCTGATCGGGACATGGGTCACGGAGAGCATCGTCGAACCGCGGCTCGGGACTTACACGGGGGACCAGAGGGAAGTTTCGATGGAGCGACTCAAACCGGAGGAGAAGCGGGGGCTAAAGTATGCCGGGCTCGCCGTTCTCATGTTCGCGATCCTGCTTGCTCTCGCGGTGATACCTGAGGGGGCTGTGCTGCGGGATCCGAAAACAGGTGACATTCTGCATTCCCCCTTCCTTTCGGGGATCGTCGCCATTATCTTCTTCATGTTCTTTCTGCCCGGAGCCGTGTACGGGATTGTCACGAGGACGGTGCGGAACGATACGGACGCGGTGGTCTTCATGGGAAAGGCGATGAGCAGCCTGGGTGTTTATATCGTGCTGGTTTTTTTCGCGGCACAGTTCGTAGCGTATTTCTCCTGGACGAACCTTGGGCTGATAAGCGCCATTGTTGAATCTGTTCATGGGAAGTGCCTCGGCAAAATGGGCGATCATGGCCCCCAT
>JBBEBV010000069.1:26458-38578 GCA_040882165.1 Bacteroidota bacterium | reverse complement strand
TGTTGAATCTGTTCATGGGAAGTGCCTCGGCAAAATGGGCGATCATGGCCCCCATTTTTGTCCCAATGTTCATGTTGCTGGGTTACACTCCTGAATTAACGCAGGCAGCCTACAGGATCGGGGATTCCTCCTCAAACGTCATTACGCCGATGATGTCATACTTCGCGCTCATTGTGGCCTTTGCCCAGAAGTATAAACCCGACTCGGGAATCGGGACGATCATCGCGATGATGTTGCCGTATACGATGATCTTTCTTGTGAGTTGGGCGCTTTTTCTTGCTGCCTGGATGTTGCTCGACCTTCCCGTCGGGCCCGGGGCGGGGTTGTATCTTGAGTCAAACTGAGACCCAGCCTCCCTCCTGAGTTTCCAAAAAAAATCCCCCGGTATTGGCCGGGGGATTTTTTATTCCCTTTGGTTTCAGACTTCGTTCCGATCAGGTTGCATCGGCAACCTCCTCGTCCTGTTCCTTGACCTCGTCTCCACGATCCTTGTTGGAATCCGCGAATTTCAACTCCTCGGTCTTCTTGTTGAATCGGACCTTCACTTTGCTTCCGTTCACAAAGGTCCCTTTGAGTATTTCTTCAGCGAGGGGGTCCTCGACGTATTTTTGCAGTGCCCTTCGCAGCGGACGTGCGCCGAACGCAGGATCAAAGCCCTTGTCCGCAAGGAACTCTTTTGCGCTCTTGGCAAACTCGATGGTGATGCCCATCGACTCCATCCGTTTGATGAGATCCTTTGACGAAATATCGATAATGCTGAGGATGTGGTCCCGCTCGAGATTGTGGAACACGATTGTGTCGTCCACCCGGTTCAGAAATTCCGGGCTGAACACACGCTTCAGCGCGTCCTCGATATGTCCCTTCATCGCGGAGTACTTGTCGCCCTGGGTCTGGGTCCCGAATCCAAACCCGCCGGTCGCCTTGATATCGCGGGACCCGATGTTCGAGGTCATGATGAGGATCGTGTTCTTGAAATCGACCCGTCGTCCGAGGCTATCCGTCAGGATCCCGTCATCCAGGACCTGGAGCAGGATATTGAAGACATCCGGGTGCGCCTTCTCGATCTCATCGAGAAGCACCACGGAGTATGGCTTGCGCCGGACCTTCTCCGTCAATTGGCCCCCTTCTTCATACCCGACGTAGCCCGGGGGGGCGCCGACGAGCCGCGAGACCGAGAACTTTTCCATGTACTCGCTCATATCGATCCTGATGAGGGAATCATCCGAATCGAAGAGGTACCGTGCGAGGGCTTTCGCCATCTCGGTTTTCCCCACTCCGGTCGGTCCCAGGAAAATGAACGACCCGATGGGGCGCCTTGGATCTTTTAATCCTGCCCGCGTGCGCCGGATCGCCCGGGTCAATTTTGAGATCGGTTCATCCTGACCGACGATCACCCCCTTTAACGCCACCTCCATCTTCAAAAGCTTCTCCGATTCGCTTTGTGCGACTTTCATCACGGGAATGCCGGTCATCATGGCAACGACCTCGGCGCAGTTCTCTTCCGAGACTTCGTACACCGTATCCTGGGCCTTCAATTCCCACTCACGCTTGGCGATGTCCAGGTCGCTCAGCAGTTTCTTCTCGAGGTCGCGCAGTCGGGCGGCCTCCTCGAAATTCTGGTTCTTCACAACCTGGTTCTTTGCCTGCTTGATCTTCTCGATTTCCTCTTCCAGGGTCAGGATTTCCTTCGGGACGATGATATTCGCCAGGTGAACCCTCGAACCCGCTTCGTCCATGACGTCGATGGCCTTGTCCGGGAGATAGCGGTCGGTAATATACCGGTCGCTGAGCCGAACCGCCGTGGTCACCGCTTCGTCCGAGAACCGGACTCCATGGTGCTCTTCGTATTTGTGTTTGATGTTCTGAAGGATCTGGATCGTCTCATCGACGGTCGTGGGGTCGACCATGATCTTCTGGAACCTGCGATCCAGGGCTCCGTCTTTTTCAATGTACTGCCGGTATTCGTCCAGCGTGGTCGCCCCGATGCATTGGAGTTCGCCGCGGGCGAGGGCTGGTTTAAACATGTTCGATGCATCGAGGGAGCCGCTCGCCCCGCCGGCACCGACGATGGTGTGCAGTTCGTCGATGAACAGGATGACGTCCTTGGCTTTCTCCAGCTCGTTCATCACGGCCTTCATTCTTTCTTCAAATTGCCCCCGGTACTTCGTTCCTGCCACGAGGGCGGCAAGGTCGAGGGTCACGACCCGTTTGTCATGAAGGACGCGGGAAACCTTTTTCTGGACGATGCGGAGGGCGAGACCTTCGGCAATGGCGGATTTTCCCACTCCCGGCTCGCCGATAAGGACCGGGTTGTTCTTTTTCCGGCGGCTGAGAACCTGCGCCACCCTCTCGATCTCTTTTTCCCGACCCACGATCGGGTCGAGCTTGTCTTCCATCGCAAGTTTGGTAAGATCCCTGCCAAAATTATCCAGGACAGGAGTCTTGGATTTGTCCTGTTTTTTCTCTGAAACATGGGCTGCCGGAGGCGTTGAGGGTTTGCCCGAGATAATGTTGTCCAGCTCATTTCGCACAACGTCGTAATGGACGTTGAATTGATGGAGAATTTGGGCCGCAATATTGTCGTCATCCCGGAGCAGGGAGAGGAGGAGGTGCTCCGTTCCGATGACATCGGACTTGTAGAGTTTGGCTTCGAGATAGGTAATCTTGAGAACTTTTTCAGCCTGCTTCGTCAGGGGGATATTACCGATGGTGAGGGTCCCACCCGAGGTGCGCACCGTATCTTCGATGGCTTTCTTCAATTTGTAGAGATCCACACCGAGATTTCGAAGGATTTTGACGGCAATCCCTTCCCCCTCGCGAATGATACCCAGGAGTAAATGCTCGGTTCCGATGTAATCGTGACCCAAACGAAGAGCCTCTTCGCGGCTCAACCGTATCACGTCCTGAACCCGGTTTGAAAAGTTGCCTTCCATCGAATGTCTCGTACCGTATAATTAAGAGTGAGAGAAATGAACTTCGCCCCTCCTCTAACGTCTAAAGGGTTGGCAAAGTTTCCACGAGGAATATAACCAAAATTGAAAGTGCTGTCAAGGTAGACGATGAAAGGCCCGGTTTATTGTTTCGCTTTAAACAGAGTGGCAAACTTCCTGTCAGCCCACAGGCAAACTTTTCTTTGACTTTCTGTCCAAAAAGGGTTAAATTCTTCATCACTTTACGAAGAAATGGCAAAAAACAGGAACGGCTTTGGCTCTCGAAAAGGCTACAGGGCACGATAAGAAGCTTCAGGACCGGTTGCTCGAGTCGGGAGAAATTCCCCGGCACATCGCGATCATTATGGATGGGAATGGACGATGGGCTCAGCGCCGGGGGCTGCCCCGTATTGCCGGGCACCATGAAGGGGTAAATTCTGTTCGGGATATCGTGGAAGCGTGCGGGCAGCTTGGAATCAGGTATCTCACGCTCTACGCATTTTCAACCGAAAACTGGAAACGGCCGGAAGATGAAGTGTCCCTGTTAATGCGTTTGTTGCTGAAAGCGTTGAGGGATGAGAAGGACCGTTTGCACCAGAACGAAGTGCAACTCAAGGCCATCGGCGAGATCCACAAGCTTCCCCTCGACGTGCAGGATGAACTCCTGGACGGGATTGAAGTGATGAAGACCAACAAGGGCCTCACACTGATCCTTGCGCTCAGTTACAGCGGACGGTGGGACATCACCCACGCGGTTCGGAAGATGTATGATGATATCCGGTCCGGCGTCCTCAAGAAAGATGATATCACGGAATCGCTTTTTGCGACCTATCTTGCGACCAAAGACTACCCCGACCCGGACCTGCTGGTCAGGACCAGCGGGGAGGTGAGGATCAGCAACTTTCTCCTCTGGCAGTTGGCGTACAGCGAGTTGTATATTTCAGATGAGTTTTGGCCTGCCTTTCGCAGAAAGGAACTGTACGCCGCAGTTGCGGAGTACCAACGTCGCGAGCGACGCTTCGGCATGGTGAGTGACCAGGTGAAAAAGCAAGAAGGAACTCGGGTGATTCCGCTCAGTGGGATGGAAAGGTTTCTGAAAAGTGTCTCGAAGCTCTAAACTCGTTCTTCTCCTTTGTTTCGTTTCCTTCTCTGCGCTGGTGGCACAACAGCGCCCGGAGGTGTTTCGGATCCTCGGCATTACGGTCGAGGGGCAGACCTCGGCGGAGCCCTCCGCTATTATTGCCAACACCGGACTGAAGGTCGGTGACGAGCTTGTCCTGCCCGGGGACCAGGCCCGCACCGCGATCGAGCGCCTCTACAATCTCCGTCTCTTCGACGATATCCAGATCTTTATCGAAAACCGCACCCCCGAAGGTGTTTATCTTCTCATCCGGGTCCGGGAAAACCCTCGTCTTGACCGGATCGAGATCACGGGGAACGATGAACTCAGCGAGAGCGATATCACGAAGGAGGTCAACCTCGTCAAGGGACAGATCGTCAACCGCCAGGACCTCTCCACGATTGTCCGATCCATCAAGCGCAAGTATGATGAGGATGGTTACCTGAGTGCCGTCGTCGAGCCCAAGTTGATTCCCATCGATTCCACCTCCCGGAGGGTTGCGCTCCTGATCGAAATCGATGAGGGGGTCAAGGTGAAGGTGGAGGAGATCAGGTTCATCGGTAACAAGCAGTTCAGCGACGATGACCTGAAGGGGGAGATGAAAGAGACCAGTGAGCGCCGGTGGTGGAAATTCTGGTCGAGCGCCAAGTTTGACAAAAAGAAGTACGAGGAAGATAAACAGCTGATTCTCGGCTTTTACCGGAAGAATGGCTACCGGGACGCCGAAATCCTTGCCGATTCTCTGTTGTATGACCCTACGAAGAAGTATCTCACGTTGGATTTGTACGTGTATGAGGGTCCCCAGTATAAAGTGCGGAACGTGGTGTGGGAGGGGAACACCGTGTACCCCTCTGAGATTCTCAATATTCGTCTCGGATTTCTCCGGGGGGATATTTTCGACCGGGAGAAATTCGAAAAGAACCTCTATCGGAGTGAAGAAGAAACGGATGTCAGTTCGCTGTACCTGGATAACGGATATCTGACGTTCCAGGTGGAGCCTGAAGAGATCCGGGTGGGGGAGGATAGTCTTGATCTCGTCCTGCATATCCGGGAACGGAACCAGTTCCGTATCGGTCGCGTGCTCATCACCGGCAACACGAAGACCCATGAGAAAGTCATCCGGCGCGAGCTCTACACGCGGCCCGGCGATTATTTCAGCAGGGGGGGCATCATCCGGAGCGCCCGGCAGCTCTCCCAACTCAACTATTTCAACCCCGAGAAGATTAAGCCGGATTACCGGATCGTCGACGAAAAGACCGTCGATCTCGAGTATTCCGTGGAGGAAAAATCGAGCGACACGTTCAACATGTCGGTGGGATACAGCGGCGTCTTCGGTTTCAACGGGGCGCTCGGATTGACGTTCAACAACTTCTCCATGTCGGAGCCGTTCAAGGGGGGCGCGGGGCAGGTGATGTCCTTCGATTGGCAGTTCGGTGAAGGAAACCGCTACCGCACCTTCAGCATTGGATTCCAGGAACCGTGGATGTTCGACACACCGCTGTTGTTCGGCCTGAACCTGTTCGACACGCGGCAGATTTTTTACTACGACCTGCGCCTGACGGGCGCGTCCGCCCGGGTCGGCCGGAGATTCAAGTGGCCCGACATGCTCTTCCGCGGGGACTGGACGCTCCGCTACCAGCGTAACGATGTGAAGTACGGGGGGGATTACTACACGCCCGGAATTACCACGCAGGTCGGGATCAACCAGGTGATTTCAAGGAACAGCACCGACAGCCCGATCTTCCCGAGCCGCGGCTCGAACTTCTCCCTTGCCACTGAAATTTCCGGCGGTCCATTTCTTCCGGGCAACTCCAAATTCCACAAACATATTTTCAGCGCCGATTGGTACGTGCCGGTCCTCGGAAGTTCCCGGATCGCTCTTACAGCTTCCACGTTCGTCGGATTTATTTTCGGGTTCGAGAAGAACCCCCTGATCCCACCCCAGGAATATTTCTATATGGGAGGAACGGGTCTCGGGCAATTTTCGACAACGCCGCTCCGTGGTTACGATGATCGGACGGTCGGTCCGACGTTAGCAAACGGACAGGTCATCGGCGGCCGGACGATCCTGAAGTATTCCGCGGAACTACGCTTCGCCCTTGCCCTCAACCCAATCCCCATTTATACTCTTTTCTTCGCGGAGGCGGGAAATGTCTGGCTTGAGAACAGGGTGGCGGACCCGCTCGACCTCCGCCGGTCTCTCGGCGTTGGCGTCCGGCTCCTGATCAATCCCATCGGGTTGATCGGCTTTGATTACGGGTATGGTTTTGACGCACCGACTCCGGGCGGCACGCCCTCCGGCTGGAAGTTCCATTTCCAGTTCGGGCGTGGATTCTGAGTTCATCAAATCATTGTCAATTCTACTCTCCTTTCACTTACAGAATGAGGTTACCGTGAAGAAATTTCTTTTCCTCCCAGCACTCCTTGCCGTGGTTTTCACCGTGGGGGCGGTTGCGCAAACCACGAAACTGGCGTTCGTCGATTCGGAGATCATCCTGCGCGATCTCCCGGAAGCCCAACAGGCATCGAAGGACCTCGAGACCATGGTCAAGCCGTGGCAGGACGAATTTGAGAAAATGAGGCTGGACCTTCAGAAGCAGATCGAGGATTACCAGAAGCAGCGGTCCCTGATGCCGGTGGATCGCCGCGAAGCCGAGGAACAGCGGCTGGGACAGTTGCAGCAGAAGGCGACGGATTTTTTCGGGCAGAAGCTCGACCCGCGCACCGGTGAAGTTGTCGCTGAGCGGGAAAAGAAGCTCGCTCCGATACGCGAGAAGATCCTGAAGACCATCGAAGTGGTCGCCAAGGAGGAGGGCTTCGCCTTTGTCGTCGACCGCACGAATATTCTCTACGGTGATGCAAAATCCGATCTGACCTACAAGGTGTTGGATCGCCTGAAACGTGGAACCACAGCAACACCTGCGCGTCCGCGCAACTAAGAGTCGTTCCAGAATGAACGTGGGGGATGATCGCATGAAACACACGGCAGCGTACCTTTTCGCCTTGATCCTGGGAGTTCTCCCGGCGGGTCTGGCGCAGGTCAAAGTAGGACATGTGAGCACCGATGCCATCATGAAACAACTTCCCGATGCCCAGGATGCGCAGAAGCAGATTGACGCGCTCGTGGTGGAATGGCAGACGGAAGTGAACAAGATGCAGCAGGACTGGCAGCGCAAGTTCGATGACTACGAGAAACGAAAACTGATCCTGACCGACCAGCGCCGTGGGGAGTTCGAACGGGAACTGCGGGAACTGGACCAGAAGATCGTCGACTTCCGGACGCGGAAGTTCGGTCAGAACGGCGAGCTGTTTGCAAAACAAAGCGAACTGATGAAGCCAGTACAGGACCGCGTCTTCAAAGCCATTCAGGATGTCGCCCTGGAAGAGAGCTACGACTACGTATTCGATAAGAGCGGGGAAATTCTTTTGATGTACTCAAACCCCAAATACGACCTCACACCGAAGGTCCTGACGAAGCTCAATATCGTGCCGGGCGGCTCCCGGTAACCGACAGGAGATTCATGACCATCCACGAAATTGCCGAATTCCTTCAGGGAGAACTCGTGGGGAATGGCAATGTGGAGATTCTCCGGGTTGCCAAAATCGAGGAGGCGGGTCCGGGCGATCTGACCTTTCTCGCCAACCCCAAGTACCAGAAGTACCTCGGCACAACGCGCGCCTCCGCGATTCTCGTTCCCACCGCGCACGATATCGGCGGACGCGGGGACGAAGCAGCTCCTGCGTTGATAAGGGTCAGGGATCCGTATCTCGCTTTTCTCCGGGTTCTGAAAACGATCATGCCGGTGGTCGATCCCTTTCCTACCTCCATCCATCCAACGGCGGTGATCGCCGCGTCGGCGAGCCTGGGAGTGAACGTCGGCCTCGGGGCCCACGTGGTGGTGGGCGACGAGGTGGTGATCGGTGACAATACGAAAATAGCTCCCGGCTGCGTACTGGCTCAAGGGGTGCACATCGGGAGCGATTGTCTCCTGTATGCCAATGTGACGGTTGGTCATCAATGCCGGATCGGCAGCAGGGTGATCATCCATTCCGGAGTTGTGATCGGCAGTGATGGGTTCGGGTTCGCGCCCCATCCGGATGGGTCCTATGAAAAAATACCGCAACTCGGCATCGTGGTCGTGGAGGATGATGTGGAGATCGGGGCAAACTGCACGATCGACCGTGCAACGCTTGGGGAGACGGTATTGAAGAAAGGGGTCAAGCTGGACAACCTGATCCAGATCGCCCACAACGTCGTGGTCGGAGAACATACCGTGATGGCGTCGCAAAGCGGGATCAGTGGAAGTGCAAAGGTCGGAAAACACGTCGTGATCGCAGGTCAGGTCGGGATCGCCGGTCATCTTGAAATTGCCGATAGAAGTATTATCTTAGGGCAGTCCGGAGTCTCCAAGTCGTTGAAGGAACCCGGGAAGACCTATTTTGGCACACCGGTGAAGGAACATCGCAAGGCGCAGAGGATGGAGGTTGCGTTCAGGGGGCTCCCGGAGTTGGTGGAGACCGTGAAGGAACTCCAGCGGAAAGTGGAGGCGTTAACCAAAGCCATCGAAAAAAAGTCATAACATGCTCGTTCAACAACATACCATCAAGCACCCCGTCGCCATGGCCGGAGTCGGTCTCCACACCGGCGTTCAGACGACAATGACCTTCAAGCCCGCCCCCGAAAACTGCGGCATTCGCTTTCGCCGCGTGGATATCGGCGGTGCACCCGAGATCCCGGCGGATGTCGATCACGTGATCGACGTTGCGCGGGGAACAACCCTCGGAATCGGGGACGCCAGGGTACATACGGTGGAACATGTACTCGCCGCGATCGTCGGTCTGCAAATCGACAACTTGATCATCGAGCTGGACAACATGGAGCCGCCGATCGCGGATGGGAGCGCCAAACCGTTCGTCGATATGTTGCTGGATGCCGGGGTCCTGGAGCAGGAGTCTCCCAAGGACTATCTCATCATCGACCAGACGATCCAGTATCAGAATGAAGAGACCGGCGTCCATATCGTTGCTCTCCCGACCGACGATTTCCGGGTGACGGTGATGATTGACTACAACAACCCCGCCCTGGGGAGCCAGCACACTGGTCTCTTTAACCTCGAAAAAGAGTTCGTCAACGAGTTTTCCTCCGCGAGAACGTTTTGCTTCCTGCATGAAGTGGAAATGCTGCACGATCAAGGCCTGATCAAGGGCGGTAATCTTGACAATGCGATCGTGATCGTCGACAGGGAGCTTCCCCAGGATCAGTTGAAGAAATTGACGAAGAAACTGGGGATCAGCGACTCTTGCATCCTTGGTAATACGGGGGTTCTGAACAATAAGAAGCTGCATTGGCGGAATGAGCCGGCGCGCCACAAACTCATCGATCTGATTGGTGACCTCGCTCTGATTGGAGCCCCGCTCAAGGCCCAGATCCTCGCCGCCAGGCCCGGACACGCAAGCAACGTGGAGTTCGCCCGGAGAGTCCGGAAATTGTACCAGCAAAAGAAACTCGTCCGCAAATACCAGCACGAACGCAAAGAGGGAGTCATCTTCGATATCAATGCGATTCAGAGGATCCTCCCGCACCGGTATCCGTTCCTGCTTGTGGACAAGATCATCGATTTCGAAGTCGACCGGCGTGTGGTCGGTGTGAAGAACGTGACGTTGAACGAGCCTTTTTTCCAGGGGCATTTTCCCGGTCACCCGGTGATGCCGGGTGTCCTGATCGTCGAGGCATTGGCCCAGGCAGGCGGCATCCTGATGCTGAACGGCATTGAGAACCCGGGAAACAAAGTGGTCTATTTCATGTCGATCAACAATGTGAAATTCCGGAAACCGGTCGTCCCCGGGGACCAGTTGATTCTCGATATCGAAATGGTCAGCAAGCGTTCCAAGATCATTCAGATCCGCGGCAAAGCCTACGTGGACGGGAAACTCGTGGCGGAGGGAGACTTTGCGGCTGCGGTTGTCGACCGTGTCAACGGTCAGGAAGAGCCCAAACCGATCTCCGCTGAATCACCCTCTCTCCCGTAATCCTCCGATGCCTGTCCATATCGATTCCCATGCATTCGTCAGCCCCAAAGCGAGGTTAGGCGAGAACATCCATATTGGCCCATTTTCCGTTGTCGAAGACGATGTGATGATCGGCGACAATACATGGATCGGTCCGCACGTCGCTGTCTACAACGGCACGAGGCTCGGGAAGGATTGCAAGGTCCACCAGGGCGCTTCCGTCGGGAATGCTCCCCAGGATATGAAATACCAGGGGGAGCCGACGCTCCTGGAGGTGGGGGAGCGGACGGTCATCCGCGAAGGGGCGACGTTAAACCGCGGGACCGTTGAAAACGGAAGGACTGTGATTGGAAGCAATTGTCTCTTCATGGCGTATTCCCATGTGGCCCATGATTGTCTTGTGGGCAACAATGTCATCCTTGCAAACTGTGTGGCCCTCGGCGGCCATGTGAAGCTGGGAAATTCCGTCATCGTGGGTGGACTCACACCGATTCACCAATTTTGTATGGTCGGCGATCATGCGATGATTGGCGGGGGCTTCCGTGTTGTGAAGGACGTTCCCCCTTTTGTCCTGGCCGGACAGGAACCGCTGGTGTTTGAGGGACTCAACCTGCTGGGACTGCGCCGCAGGGGTTTTTCGCCGAAAGCGATTGAGACTCTTGACGTCGCTTACCGTTTGCTCTACCGCTCAAATCTCAATGTCTCGCAGGCCGTCGCGCGCATCAAGGAGGAGGTGGAACTACTCCCTGAAATTCACAGCGTCCTCGAGTTCATCCAGAAAAGCAAGCGCGGCATCATCTCCGGCCGGAGCCGCTCGTGATGACCTGGCATTTTATCGACACGGGTTTATGCGAGGGGGAGTACAACATGATGTTCGACGAGCGACTTGCCCGAACGCTGGCCCCGGGAACCGGCATCGTCCGGGTGTATGGTTGGAACCCTTTTGCCGTCTCGCTGGGGTGGAACCAACGAAACGAAGAGATTGATGAACAGGGGTGTCGCGCGGATGGATTCGATGTCGTTCGGAGGCCGACCGGCGGGCGGGCCATCCTCCATGCGGAAGAAGTAACCTACTGTGTCGTGATGCCGGCAGAAGGCGCGGGAGTACTTTCGACGTACCATGAAATCAGCCGCAGCCTCCTTGCCGGTCTCCACCGGCTCGGCGTAGCTGCCTCGTTTGAAAAATCGCAACCTCATTTCCCCACCCTGTATCGATCGGCCTCATCCAGCGTCTGTTTTACCAGTTCGGCGCGCTATGAGGTGCAATATCGTGGGAAGAAGCTTATCGGAAGCGCCCAGCGCAGATTCATCGGGGAGGGGGGAAAGGAAGTCGTACTCCAGCATGGTTCTCTTCTGGTCGGGCCCGCGCATCGGGGGATCACCCGGTTCCTGAGAGTGGAAGATGAGCCGCAGAGGGAATGGATTTCCCGGGAACTGAACGATCGTACCACCGACCTCACAGCCATCCTTGGCGAGGCTCCGATGCGTGAACACCTCGTTGGATGTTTGAAAGAAGGGTTTGAGGAAGCATGGGATATCCGGTTCCTTCCCCCTGAACCCGCGGGATTAATGAAGTTCGAACAGCTTACATGATATGAACCAATCGGCAGCGGGCTCGGGCCCGAAGAAAATTACGACGAAAGTCATCGCTTCGATGAAGCAGGAGGGGAAGAAGATCGCCTGCCTGACGGCGTATGACTTTTTGACGGCACGGTTTCTCGATCAGGCCGGCGTGGACCTCATCCTCGTCGGCGATTCCCTCGGCATGGTTTTTCAGGGGCATGAAACGACCATCCCGGTGACGCTGGAAGAGATGATGTATCATGCCAAAACCGTTGTCCGCGGGGTTGACCGGGCGATGATTGTCGTCGATATGCCGTTTATGAGTTACCAGACGAACCCCGAGGAAGGATTCCGGAATGCAGGGCGTGTTATGAAGGAGACCGGAGCCGGTGGGGTGAAGTTCGAGGGTGGAAAACGGGTTGCGGACCTTGTCTTCAAGGCCACTCAGGCCGGTATACCGGTCATGGGGCACCTGGGCCTGACCCCTCAGTCGATCCA
>JBBEBV010000069.1:22038-26358 GCA_040882165.1 Bacteroidota bacterium | reverse complement strand
GAGTCCGTTGGCAGGTACGTACGCGATGTCAAAGACAAGAATTTTCCCTCGAAGGAGGAGAGCTACTAAGAACGGAACACCGTTTTCCGACGACTCAATAATCCCGGGCCCTGATGGTTCATCAGGGCTCCGTTGTGTACAACCTGATTTTTCAATATCTTGGCAACCGATGAAACAAACACCCCGTGGCAGGAAACTGAATATCCTCGTCTCGAATGACGATGGGATCGACGCACCCGGTATCGAAGCGCTCGTGTTGGAATTGAAGAAGATCGGCACGGTAACCGTCGTCGCGCCCGAGCAACAGCAAAGCGCGGTCGGCCACGCCATCACGATGAATTTCCCGATCAGGGTGAAGGAATATCGCAAGAACGGTGAATTCTTCGGATACGCGGTCGCCGGAACGCCGGCTGATTGTGTCAAGCTCGCCGTGAAGGCGTTGTTGAAGAAGAAACCTGATATCCTCGTATCGGGAGTGAATCATGGATCGAATACCGCCATCAGCATTATCTATTCCGGGACGGTTTCGGCGGCAGCGGAGGGGACGTTTCTCGGCGTTCCGTCCATTGCCGTCTCGCTGACCACGTTCCGGCCGGCGGATTTCGGGTATGCAGCAAAATTTGCCCGCAAGCTGGTTACCCTGGTGGTCCGGAAAGGGCTCCCTGAGGGGATCCTGCTCAATGTCAACGTCCCCGCCATCCCTGAACATCAAATTAAGGGAGTACTCCTGACGCGCCAGGGGAAGGCAATTTGGAACGACCAATTTGATGCCCGGCGCGATCCGGCGAACAAAGAATACTATTGGTTATCCGGTGCACTTGAAGAGGCGGAGAAGGAATTGTTGTTCGACCAGCCGGCTGTGCGCAACAAGTATGTTTCGGTCACTCCCATCCACTATGACCTGACCGACTACAAGATGCTCGAGGCGATGGACGGATGGGGCATCGCACAACTGAAGTAAACTACCGAATGCAAAGGACTCAGAGACCATGAGAATTGGAATCCTCACAGGGGGCGGCGACGTTCCCGGATTGAACCCATGTATCAAAGCCGTTGTCTATCGCGCCGCCGAACAAGGGGCACAGGTTGTGGGCCTCCGGAAAGGGTGGGGCGGGATATTGAACTTCGAGCTGGATGCGGATGACAACGAAGGGATCAACTATCTTCCGCTGAACACGATGAACACCAGGACGATCGACCGCTCGGGGGGGACGTTTCTTCACACCTCCCGCACCAACCCGGGCAAGGTGCGGAAAGGCGACATCCCGAAATTCCTATGGCGGCCGGAGTATGAGAAAATGGAGAAGGATGCGAGAGTCGATTGCACGCCGCATATTCTGAAGGTGATCGAGCGACTCGGGATCGATGTGCTGATAACCATCGGAGGGGACGACACGCAGAGTTATGCCGTGCGTATGCACAAGGAGGGAATCCCCGTGATCGCCATTCCGAAAACGATGGATAACGATGTATTTGGAACCGACTACTGTATCGGGTTTTCGACGGCGGTCACGCGCAGCGTGGATTTCATCACAGCTCTCCGGACGGTTGCCGGATCGCATGAGCGGATCGCGGTGGTGGAATTGTTCGGCAGGAATTCCGGGGAAACGTCGCTGATCTCCGCCTACCTGGCGGGGGTCGACCGGGCCATCATCTCCGAGGTTCCATTCGACGTCGAGAAGCTTGCGCAGTTTCTAATTGAGGACAAAGCAAAGAACCCGAGCAACTATGCACTTATGACCATCTCCGAGGGAGCCCACCTGATGGGGGGACAGATTGTAGAGTACGGCGAAGAGGATGCCTATGGACACAAGAAGCTGGGAGGGATCGGAGCCGTTACGGAGCAAGCTTTGAAAAAACTGACAGGAGTCCACACCGTCTACCAGCAGGTCGCTTACCTGATGCGGAGCGGCGAGCCGGATGCACTGGATAGGATGGTGGCGATCAGTTTTGCCAACCTGGCCACCGACCTTGCACTGCATAAGCAATATGGCAAGATGGTGGCGTTGCGTGAGGGGAAGTACACGACCGTCCCGATCGATACCTTGACGCAAGGGGTGAAACGGGTGGATGTAAATGAACTGTATGATGTCGCGAATTACCGTCCCAAGGTGGCGCACCTCCTGGAGAAGCCGATGTTTCTGTATTGAGCGGTATTCGTAAGGCCTATGAATGAAGAAGGCGACAAGATTTCTTGCCGCCTTCTTTTTTTCTATCCCACCGTCACACCGCAGGGATACTCGATCAATCTCCGAACGGGCTGGTGATTTTTCCCTCATCCCATCGCTTCAGGTAATCTTCCGTCACACTCTTCACCACGCTGCCGAGCAGGAAGAGCCCGATCAGGTTCGGTATGGCCATCAGGGCATTACCGATATCCCCCAGGTTCCAGACGATCTGGAGGTGTTGCCCCTGCAGCACGGCACCGAAGAAGACAAACACGCAGAACAGATACCGGTAGGGCATAACACTCTTGATCCCCCACAGATACTTCGCCCCCTGCTCACCGTAGTACGACCAGCCGATAAGCGTCGTATAGCCGAAGAGGAAGCTGCTCAGGCTCACGATCCACCCTCCAAGGTCCGATCCCAATCCCACGGCGAAAGCCGATTTTGTCAGCGCGGTGCTGGTGAGTCCTGTGGTATGCGGATGCAAATTAGAAGAGAGAATGACGAAAGTGGTCATGCTGCAGACGATGATGGTGTCGATGAACGTTCCCATCATGGCGACCATGCCCTGGGCGGCGGCTTCATTTCCTTTGGCTGCTGCGGCGGGGATGGAGCAGGAGCCGATACCCGATTCATTGGAAAGGGTCCCGCGTGCAACTCCAAAGCGAATAGCTTCCTTCACTGTGTGGCCGAGGAACCCCCCAACCATGGCCTCATTGGTCAAGGCCGATCGCAGGACAATCATGATCACTTCGGGAATGATTCCCAGATTTGTGAAAATAACGTAGAGGGCCGCTCCCATATACAGGACGATCATACTCGGTACCAGCCGCTCAGCGACTGCGGCGATGCGCTTGACGCCACCAATGATGACAAGTCCTACCAGGAAAGCGAGTCCCAGCCCGGTCCCTATGAAGGGGATGCCGAAATCGGAATTGAGCGACAGGGCGATCGAGTTCGACTGGGCCATGTTGCCACTCCCCATGGTCGCCATGAGAATGACTGCAATAGCAAACCACAAGGCAAGCCATTTGCCCAGGGTCTTTTGTTTCAGCCCATCGCGCAGGTAATACATCGCTCCGCCGCTGTACGTGCCATCGGCGGTTTTAATACGGTATTTTAATCCGAGCATGCCTTCTGCATACTTCGTCGCCATGCCGAACAACGCGGTCATCCACATCCAGAATGGCGCACCCGGCCCACCGCTCGCGATGGCGGTTGCCACGCCGGCGATGTTGCCGTTCCCAACGGTTGCTGCGAGAGCCGTCATGAGTGCCTGGAAGGGAGTGATATCCCCCGTCCGACCTGCCATGTCCTTTTTATCGCGTCCCATCATCATGAACCGGATCGCCAGGCCGAGGCGCCGGAACTGGATGAACCCGGTCTGGAAGGTGAGGTACACACCCACGCCTGCCAGCATAAGGATGACGACCGGCCACCAGATGTTGTCGGCGATTTCCGTAGTGATGTGCAGCAGCATGTCAAGGAATTGATCCATAGCAAACTTCTCCCAGCGTTAAGGTGGAGAAAGAAAGACCGTAGACTTTCTGAATCGAGTTTCTTAACTGAACAGCTTGGCAATCAGAACGAGCAGAATCATCGCCGGGCAGACGAATCGCAGGAGAAATCCCCATCCGACCATCAAGCGTGCCATGGTGGGGGGGGCTCCCAGCAGGACTTCCTCCGAGGCGTTCCTGACCCCCCAGACCCATCCAACGAAGACGGCGATGAAGAATCCGCCGATGGGGAGCGAAAGATCGCTGAAGATAAAACTCATGATGTCAAGGAAACCGGTTTGGCCGAAGAGAGAGAGCGTTGAGAAAAACTCGCTCGTACCCTGGGCCAGTGCCGAGGGGAGGCCGAGAAGAAATGTTGCCCCGGAAATAATCCAGACGGCTTTCTTCCGCGTCCATTTTTTTTGGTCGACGAGGAACGCGACGGGAACTTCAAGAAGAGAAACGGTGGATGTCAGGGCAGCGATGGCGAGCAGGACGAAAAAGGCAAACCCGATGAACTGTCCACCAGGCATCGTTGCGAAGACGCTGGGGAGAACATTGAATACGAGCGCTGGTCCCTGCGAGGGTTCAAGTCCGACGGAGAAAAGAGCAGGGAAAATCATGAGCCCTGCAAGAAATGCGATTGCAGTGTCGGA
>JBBEBV010000069.1:12458-21938 GCA_040882165.1 Bacteroidota bacterium | reverse complement strand
AGAAAAGAGCAGGGAAAATCATGAGCCCTGCAAGAAATGCGATTGCAGTGTCGGAAAGAGCGACGGCGACGGCACTGACCGGGATATTCTCTTTTTTGGGAAGATAGCTTCCGTAGGTGATCATGGTTCCCATACCAAGGCTCAGCGAGAAGAATGCCTGACCCATGGCTGCAAGAAAGGTCGAGCCGTTGATTTTGCTGAAGTCGGGGTTGAGGTAGAATTCAATTCCTCTCGATGCACCTTCGAGGGTCAAATTGTATGCAATGAGTCCAAAGAGCAAAATCAGAAGGGCGGGCATCAGGAATCTTGACCAGCGCTCGATTCCCTTTTCCACACCTCCAAGAACAACAAAGACGGTGAGTCCAAGGAAAGCGGCAAAGTATCCGATTTCGCTGATCGGGTCCTGCACGAAAGAACCGAAGGTCCCGATGGTGCCCGTTACTTCCTTGACGATGTACCCGAGCGTCCAGCCGGCGACCACGAGATAGAACGAAAGGATTCCGACGCCGGTCACAACACCGAGATAGCCGACGAGGGGCCAGTACTTCGAGGTGGTCAGCGCCTTGAATGCACCGACCGGATTCAGGGTTGTCTTGCGTCCGAGGGAAAGTTCTGCGATCAGAACGGGAAGAGCGATGACGAGCACGCAGGCGAGATAGAGCAACACGAACGCTGCCCCCCCGTTTTGTCCTGTGACGTAGGGATAGCGCCAGATGTTCCCGAGTCCGATGGCGGAGCCGGCCGCGGCAAGGATGAATCCCGTTCGCGAACCCCAATTTCCTCGTGTCGTTTGCTCCATGCGATGCTCCATCGTGGTGAAGGATGTGGAAACGAACGGGCTTATGATACCAAAATGAGATATGAGAGTCAAAGGGAAAAAGGCCAACCGTTCGGGATTTTGTGCGTTCTTTGTGTGTTCTTCGGGGTATGGCCTTGAAGCCCCGTCGGGAAAAACGTACCTTCCATCCGTCATGAAACGGTATCCAAAGAAAAGTGTGCACGAGATCGACCGGACGAACCTCGCAGAGCCCTCTCTCGACTCCGTTCAACGGAGCCGGTTCCGTGAGGGGATCGACCTTTTTAACCGGAAGGAATTCTGGGAGGCGCATGAAGCGTGGGAGGAGGTTTGGATGCGATGTGGTGAGGAGAGCCGGATCTTCTTCCAGGGGATCATCCAGGCTGCGGCGGCATATCACCTGATTTTGGTGAAGAAACGGTTCAGCGGCGCGCTGAGTAACATCGAGAAGTCCCGTGCAAAACTCGGGCTTTTTCCAGGGAGCTTCCTTGGAATGGATGTGGATCGTCTGCGCTCCGATCTTAATCGCACGAAGGAGGCAATGGAGCAACTCGGTCCCGGGCGGCTGGGAGAATTCTCTCACTCGCTTCTGCCGCATATCGATGTGAAGGTCGGAGGATGAGCGGGGGGGCGTGGCGTGGTAGGAAAGAGACTAAGAAACTTTTACCGCTTTGGCTTCCGTTTGGCCGGTTGGTACACGGAGGAGACACCGTACTCGCTGGCAGCCCATAACGTCATGATCGCCGTGATCCCCGCGAGGGCGCGTTTTTCGTCGGCATCATGAATGACGAGCCCATACGTGTCGGCGACAAAGTGAATGTAGTTGAGGATGCGTTTTCCCTGGGACCGCTCGATCCACCCGTGCCAGAGGTCGACCTGGTCGAGGATCATGTTTTCGTACCGCCGCATGAACTCTCCCAGCGAAATGACGTTTGTGCTGCGCGCGGTGCGTGGTCTACAGAGGTTCAGCAGGTCTGCAAGGTAGACATCCCACAAGAGCGAGAAGGTTCTGTTGGTGGGGCGGCGGAGGTAGTTGGCGCGGGCGAGAGAAAACTTGGCCTTCGTCTGCACGCGGAAATGGGGAACGACGGGATGGAAATCATAAATAGTCTGGATCGCTCTCCGGTCGAGTTCATCCGGTTCATGGTAGACCCAGCGCCGCTTCAGCTCCTGCCACGAGAGAATCGTCAGAACCGCCTTATCCCTGCTGTCCATCAGGATGAACTTTCCCCGTTCCGCCTTGACCACCGTGACCCAATGGCTCCATTCGTACATGCACACGAGCGTTGGATATCCCTTGCGCAGATACGCGATAAGTTCGCGGCGCGCCTGTTCCGGGTCGAACCGCCGGATCAGTCTGAGCTCACAGTGGAACTGGCGCGCTGCCCGGCCGAGCTGGATCTCGTCCGTGCCGTACCACCAGTTGGTTCCGGCAAGCCTGGATATCTGTTTCTCTTCGACCAGGATGCCAAGCATGACCAACGCGTGCTTCAGAGCGAAGGGTCCGCATTGCCAGTCGTTCGGTTGTGGGTAAAAGCCCATGGGGGAGTCAGCTCGAAAAAGGTGGGATGAACCTACCCAAACTTTCGTGGAATTGCAACCCCCGTTTTCCCTTGCCGTTCACCAAAAACTTCCTTTTCATTGAAAGACATGGCTCGCAAGAAACCATACGTGATTGTCCTCTATAACTATGTGGGGGAGGACGATTATGAGAAGCTGAAGGACGTCGATCCCACCTCTCTGGATTTCAAGCCGGAATATGCCATCCATGTCGCCACCGTCCGGGAAGAATACGATGCCATCGTGAAGGCTCTGAAGGCCGAAGGATTCAGGGCTGAGGCTATCAACATTGAGGATCGGCTGGACAAGTTTGAGTCGATTCTCAGACGGCAGAAGCCGGATGTGGTCTTCAACCTGATCGAGGACTTCCACGACGACCCCAAGAAAGAGTTCCTGGTAGCGGGCCTGTACGACTTGTATGGGATCTCCTACACAGGGGCCCCGCCGTTTGCCCTCGCGATATGCCAGCGGAAGGGACTCACGAAACAGATCCTCCACGCCAATGGGGTCCGGACACCCCGGTTTAAACTCCTCTTTGAGCCTCACATGCCGCGCCGGCATGGTCTCCATTATCCCCTCATCGTGAAACCTGCCCGGGAGGATGCAAGCACGGGGGTGACGAAAGGCTCGGTGGTTTTCGAGCTCGAAAAACTCCTGGAACAGGTTGCTCTGGCGTTCAAGGGGTTTTCGCCGCCGATCCTCGTTGAAGAGTTCATCGAAGGGAGGGAACTCCACGTCTCGATCCTCGGGAACGATCCTCCCCGGGTGCTGCCGATCATCGAATATGATTTTTCCGAACTCCCCACCGACCATCCCTCCATTATCAGTTACAAAGCAAAGTGGGATCCGCTCCATGAGGAGTATCATCGTATTCACGCCATCTGTCCCGCCAAGCTCCCTAAAAAAGTGGAGAAAAGGGTTGTGCAAAAGGCTCTTGAAGCCTATACGCTGACGAATTGCCGGGACTACGCGCGTATCGATTTGCGGCTGGCAGAGGATAACAGCGTCTACGTGTTGGAAGTGAACCCCAATCCCGACCTGACCGAAGCAGTGTCGTTCATGGAATGTGCTGAGAAGGCTGGGCTTTCCTTTTCCCAGACGCTTAGGAATATAGTCGAGTTTGCTCTGGCTCGAAGGGGCGCTCCAACCAACTCCCCAATCCCATCCAGGGAGCAGGAGATAAAGGCAAGCCCACCGCTCAAGACCTCTTAAGGCGTGACATTCCCTCTTTTTTTTCATGACGGTCGATGGTCCCCGTGGCAAACTGTTCGACATGGAAGAGGCCCCCTCCCGGCTGAAAACGCCAATTTACTCTCACCCCAAGTTTCTGTATCTTTTGGCCGACCTGTATGAATGAAGAAGGATTTGTTTCCTATCAGTGTGCGTATTGCGGTGTGGAGAACGAGACGTTCGTCGATGACACCGCTGGACCGCGACAGCGTTACACGGAGGATTGCAGTGTGTGTTGCCGTCCGAACGTTTTGAGCATCACGGTCGACCCGGAAACCGGCAACGTTTCCGTGGAGGCTCAGTTCGAAGGGTAGCAAGAACCACAGTCAAAGAAATTTTTCCCTTATGTCCACCCCCTTAATGCGTCAATACCAGCAAGTGAAGGCGAAACATCCGGAGGCGATCCTCCTGTTTCGCATGGGGGATTTTTATGAAACGTTCGAGGAAGACGCGAAAGTAACGGCGAGGGTCCTGGGGATTACGCTGACAAAACGCGGGAACGGTGCGGCGGGGGAGATCCCGCTGGCCGGCTTCCCGTACCACGCGCTCGAAACCTATCTCCCGAAACTCCTGAAAGCCGGGCACCGGGTGGCGGTGTGCGAACAACTGGAAGATCCGAAGTTCGCGAAGGGGATCGTCAAACGGGACGTGACGGAGGTTGTCACCCCGGGTATTTCGTTCTCCGACAAGGTGCTCCAACAGAAGCAGAACAACTACCTTGCGGCCGTCGCTCTCCCGACTGCGCTCGCGCGCGGGGATGATCCGGTCGGCTTCGCCTTTATCGATGTCTCGACGGGGGAGTTTAGCACGGCCGAGTTTCCCCTGAAGCTTCTTCCGGAACAGGTGGGCAACCTGCAGCCATCCGAGCTGCTGGTGCAAAAGCGGGATCTTGCCGCGGTGCAGAGTCTCCTGAAGGACCGGTACGCCGGAATCTACACAAAGGCGGATGATTGGGTGTTTCATTTCGATTACGGCTACGAGCAACTGGTCAACCATTTCAAAACGCAGTCGCTCAAGGGATACGGCATCGAAGCGTACCGCATCGGCGTGGTGGCGGCCGGCGCGGTGATGAATTACCTTCAGGAAACCCAGAAGGCCAATCTCCCCCACATCAAGAAGATCGCGCCTTACGATACAACAGACTTCATCGTTCTCGACGCGTCCACGAAACGCAACCTTGAAGTCACTTCTTCCATCTCCGGCCAGAGCGACGGGACGCTCTTCTCGGTACTGGATGAAACCCTCACTCCCATGGGGGGACGTTTACTGAAGCGCTGGTTGAACCATCCTCTCAAGAAACTCGAGCCCATCAGAAACCGCCTCGCAGCCGTCCAGGAACTGGTTGCGAACGAGCCGGTACGCACAAAACTGGGTGATGTGTTGGACGGGATCGGGGATCTTGAGAGGCTGATCGCCCGGATCGCCACTGGACGCGCCAACCCGCGCGAGGTCAACCAGTTGAAGGCATGCCTGGAGCTTGTGCCGCCGCTTCGATCCCACCTGGATTCTCTCAAAACTCCCTCGATCAAAGAAGTGCGCACACGGCTCAACACCCTGGAACCGGTCGTCACGGCGATCGCCTCGGGGCTTGAGGCTGATCCGCCGCTTTCGCTCGTGGATGGAGGAGTGATCCGGAAAGGCTATAATAAAGAGCTCGATGAGTTGCGCGAACTGACCTTCAGCGGGAAGGATTGGATCGCGAAGCTCCAGCAACAGGAACGGGAACGGACGGGAATCACGTCCCTGAAGGTGGGATACAATAACGTCTTTGGGTACTACATCGAAGTGACCCACACGCACAAGGATAAGATTCCGCCGAACTATATCCGTAAGCAGACCTTGACGAACGCGGAGCGGTTCATCACTCCCGAGCTGAAGGAGTACGAGGAGAAGATCCTCCATGCGGAGGAGAAGATGCTCGCGCTGGAGACCCAACTGTTCAACGAACTCCGGAACCTTGTCGCCGCACATGCCGCTTCCATCCAGGAAAATGCGCATGCCATCGCCGTGCTCGATTGCTACTATTCCCTCGCCGGCGTGGCGGCCAAGAACAACTACGTTTGCCCGACAGTCGATGAGTCGTTCAAGATCGAGATCCAGGGAGGAAGGCACCCGGTCATCGAAAAGCTCCTCCCCCCGGG
Source organism: Bacteroidota bacterium (assembly GCA_040882165.1). Taxonomy (GTDB): domain Bacteria; phylum Bacteroidota; class Ignavibacteria; order UBA10030; family UBA10030; genus UBA6688. The sequence continues at coordinate 16,211 of JBBEBV010000069.1, read as the reverse complement.
CGAACGGTACACGCCGAACGACACGCTCATCGATACGGAGGAGGATCAAATCCTGATCATCACCGGCCCGAACATGAGCGGGAAATCGAGCTACCTGCGGCAGGTGGGGTTGATCGTGTTGCTCGCGCAGATCGGTAGTTTTGTCCCGGCGACCGCGGCGCATATCGGGCTTGTCGACCGGATTTATACCAGAGTGGGGGCGAGTGACAATATCGCTTCCGGCGAGAGCACCTTCCTGGTCGAAATGCACGAAGCAGCGAACATCGTCAACACCGCGACCCGGCGCAGTCTGATCCTCCTGGACGAGATCGGGCGCGGCACCAGCACCTTCGACGGTATCAGCATCGCGTGGGCGTTGACTGAATATCTCCACCAGCGGATCGGCGCCAAGACCCTCTTCGCCACCCACTACCACGAGCTGAACGAACTGGCGGAGCTGTTCCCCCGTATCCGGAACTATAAAGTGGATGTGCGGGAGTACGGTGACAAGGTGATCTTCCTCCACAAGGTGGTGCAGGGGTTTGCGGACCATTCCTACGGCATCCAGGTGGCCCAGATGGCCGGCCTGCCGGAGGAGGTAACCGACCGTGCGAAACGAATCCTTGAGAATCTCGAGAACTCAGAGTTGCAGGTGAACGGCAGGTCCACGAAGGGACGGATCCCTCCTCCCGATGTGCAGATGACTTTGTTCGAAATGAAGGACGACCGGCTGCGCGAAGAATTGAAGAACCTCGAGCTCGAGAAGATGACACCACTGGAAGCGTTACAGAAACTCGTGGAGCTGAAGAAAAAGGCGGAATGACAATCAGTGAAGCTGTTTTTGGGAACTGCTCAGCGTTTTCAACACGGATGGCACACCGATTCACCCCGAGAGATATTATGGAGTGGAGTTGGGTACAGGTGGGGAGTTTATCCCAACGTGCGAACACGGAGGGTGGATTCTCCAGTGCGCTCTTTTCTCTTACAACTTGCTCGTGCGATCACGGTATGAGCTCAATCTTCATAACAATTCAAACATCCGTGCCTTTATCGGTGTTCCTCTGTGTGCCATCGGTGGTGAGAAAATCCTCCATTCATTCAGTGCGCTGAGTAGTCCCGTGTTTTGTTCCTTTTCGCGAGAGCTCATCAACTCATCAGGATCGAATCCGAAATATGACGAAGCAAGAAATTATCACCCTGTTTGACTTCGACCGGTGGGCGACGGAACGAGTCCTTGACGTTGCGGCAACCCTCTCTGAAGAACAATACACGAAGAACCTCAACTCGAGTTTTGGGGGAGTGCGGGGGACGCTCGTCCACATCTATGCAGCCGATTGGATCTGGCTCGAACGCTGGAAGGGGAATTCTCCCACCACACTGATACGAGAGGAGGATCTCCCGAATCTTGCTTCGTTGCGGGAGCGATGGATCGGGTGGCGAAGCCAGGCCGACGAGTTTCTTCATGCCGTGACGGAGGAGCAACTCCGTTCGCCGTTGTCCTATGCGGATACCAAGGGGAATCCCCACAAGCAGATCCTCTGGCAGATGATGCAGCACCTGATCAATCACTCCACCTACCACCGGGGGCAGGTTATCACCCTGTTTCGACAATTGGGAATCAAGGGAGTCGGGACCGACCTCATCAACTACTATCGCCTTAAAGCCAGGAATGCCTGAAAACCATTTTCCCGTTCTCCGCTCGCACAAGCTTTCGCACATCGCAACACTGAAAGTGGATCATTCCATCCTCGAAGGGACGTTTGCGGCCGGCTGTTCCATGATCAACTGTAACGCGACCTGCTGCCGGCAGGGGGTCATGATCGATCCGGCGGAGCGGGAGAACATCCTCGCTCACACGGAGCTGGTGCAACAACACATGGAACCCCATATGGACAGGGACCCTGCAGGATGGTTCGATGCCGAGGAGGTGGTCGATCTTGATTTCCCTTCCGGACGAGCGGTGGGGACGCGGACAAGGGATTACGGTTGCGTGTTCCTCGACAGCAAGGGGTGGTGTGTGCTCCAGCGCGCTGCGGTGGCGGAGGGAATGTCCAAGTTCGCCCTCAAACCGTTCTTCTGCTTCGCGTTTCCGATAACCGTGGAGAATGGGGTGGTGATGGTGGACGACCCGGAGTTTACCAACCGTCCCCAGTGTTGCAGTGCCGTGCCCAACGGGATTATGAAGGTGATCGAAGTGTGTGAAGAGGAACTGGTCCATGTGCTTGGGCAGGAGGGGTTTGAAGAATTGAAATCGTTGAATACCGGGAACCCGCTTGCCGGACACGCTCCCTAACCCGTCGGTTTCATTCCCCTCACTTCCCGGTGCTGTTGTGCATTCCCATTTGTCGGACCGGACGGGTTTTGGCCCCCCCCAGCTCCTGCCATTCTCCTTGCTTGTCCCTTTGTAATTTTCTACATTTTCTCCTGTTGGTCGACGAGCCTCGTCCCCAATAAGTTGCCCCTGCCACAACAACCCGGAGGTGTTGTATGAAGAACGACGACACAGTCTCCCGTAGAAATTTTGTCAAGACCGTCATTGGCGGGGCTGCGCTTGCGGGCCTTGCGAAGCTCGACCCCCTGCACGCTCTTGCCGCCAGACTTCCAGGACCCGCGAAGATGCCCACGCGCCCGCTCGGGAAAACCGGACACCAGGTTTGCCTGTTCAGTCTCGGCGGACAATCGACGCTCGAGACTCCGGGCAGGGAGGATGAGTCGTTCGCCATCATCAACCGGGCGATCGACCTGGGAGTCAATTATATCGATACCGCGGCAGCCTATGGACGGGGAGTGAGTGAAACGTATGTCGGCCAGGTGATGAAGACCCGCCGCAAGGAAGTTTTCCTCGCCACCAAGACGAATGATCGCACCTACGATGGCTCCATGCGCCTCCTGGAACGGTCGCTGAAACAACTCCAGACCGACCATCTCGACCTGTGGCAGCACCATAACGTCAGGACGCAAAGCGACCTCGACCGGATCTTCGCGAAGGACGGTGCGATCAAAGCAATGGAGAAAGCGCGGGATGAAAAGACGGTACGTTTCCTGGGCATCACTGGACATCGTGATCCGTTTATTCTCAAGAAAGGGATCGAACAGTATCCCTTCGATTCGATCCTGATGGCCCTTAATGCAGCCGACAAGCATAACGCCTCGTTCATCGACAATCTTCTCCCCGTTGCGGTGGAGAAGAAGATGTCGATCGTCGGGATGAAAATCCCGGCACGAGGAAGGATCTTCAAGGAAGGGGGCCTTTCCACCATGGAACAGGCAATGGGGTATGTCCTCACTCTTCCGGTCAGCACCGTGATCGTCGGAATCACGACGCTGGCGGAGCTTGAGGAGAACGTCCGCATCGCGCAGAACTTCAAGCCCTGCACGGCGGATGAGATGAAGAAGATGGAGGAACTGACGAAGCCGTACTATTCCGATGCAAGCTGGTTCAAGGAAAGCTGGTAGCGTTGCCGTCTGCCTCCATGGATTCCGGCGGCCGAACCGCTCTCGTCACAGGTGCAAACCGGGGGATTGGACTCGAGATCGTTCGGCAACTCGGTGACCGGGGCATTTCCGTCTGGCTTGCCGCGCGTGACAACGAAGCGGGGGTGGAAACGGTGGATTCGCTTCGGAAGGAGGGGTGGGATGTCCGGTTTGTCCGGATGGATGTGTCGGAGGTCGCGGGCATCCGTTCAGCTTTCAAAATCGTCTCCTCACAGGTCGCCCGCCTCGATATCCTGGTCAATAACGCCGGCATCCTGCTCGATGAATCAACAAGCATCC
>JBBEBV010000069.1:0-12358 GCA_040882165.1 Bacteroidota bacterium | reverse complement strand
CTCGATATCCTGGTCAATAACGCCGGCATCCTGCTCGATGAATCAACAAGCATCCTTGACGTCGGACCCGACATCGTTCACCGCACCATTACCATCAATACCCTCGGAGCCTTCTTCGTAACGCAAACGTTCCTCCCGTTGCTCGTGAAGGGGAGCAGGATTGTCAATGTGTCGAGCGGTGCCGGGGAGATCGGTGAAGGGATGTCGACCTACGCCCCCGTCTACAGCATCAGCAAGACGGCGATGAACGCGATGACGTGCCAGTTTGCGCTTGCTCTGAAGAGAAAGGGAATTGCAGTCAACGCGGTCTGTCCCGGTTGGGTGCGCACGGAGATGGGAGGGAAGATGGCGCCGCGGTCGGTGAAGAATGGTGCGGAAACTCCTGTCTGGCTCGCGACGGATGCCCCGATTGGCGAAACCGGAAAATTCTGGCGAGATAAAAAGGTGATTGCATGGTAAGAGTGCATCGGGGGAGTGGAGAAAGGGCGTCCGGTGGATCGTTGTGATATTGAACGAAGGGAAGGAATTGCTTGTGGGGGAGTGTGAAATCCCAACTAACTTCATTCCGTCATAATCCGGAGAATCGATCATGAAATTCCTACCCATACTTCTCCTGGGAGTCCTGCTGCTCTTCGGTTGCGCCTCGACCAGGCCGGCCGGTGAGGCCAAGCCTTCCGACACATCGGCTTCCTCTCGTCCATCAGGTCCTCCACAGGCCGCGATGAAACCGTATGCCCAGGTCATCACCAAGGAAGCAAAGTCTGATTCCGGCCTCTTCCTTGTGCATCGTATCAAGGAGAAGGTCTTTTTTGAGATTCCCAGGAATGAACTGAACCAGGAATTTCTGCTCGTCAGCACGCAGGCGAAGATACAGACAGGGCTTGGGTATGGCGGGGATGGGGTCAACCGGCAGACGGTGCGCTGGGAACGGGTGGGGGATCGCATCCTGCTGCGGAGCGTGTTGCTCACCTCGATTGCGGCCGATTCGCTCCCCGTCTCCTATGCCGTGAGGAAAGCAAACCTGCCCCCGGTTCTCATGGCCTTCGATATCCAGGCGATGAACAGGGACAGTTCGGCCATGGTGATCGATGCCACCGATTTGTTCACGACGGATGTGCCGGAATTCGGTTTGGGGAAATCGACGCGTCAGCAAAATCAGATCCGGCGGCTGGATCCCAAACGATCCTTCGTCGAGTACAGCAAGTCATTTCCCGACAACATTGAGACGGAAGCCACGCTGACGTATGAGGCGGGAACCGTTCCCCAGGCCAACAACCTGAGCACGATCTCCGTTACGATGCACCATTCGATGGTGCGGTTGCCGGCGAAACCGATGATGCCGCGGCTGGCGGACGAGCGTGTGGGATTCTTCGGCTATCAAAAGTACGACTACGGATACGATGCACAACGCGCCGAGCCGCGGCGCTACATCGCCCGGTGGAGACTCGATCCGAAGGATCCGGAGGCAATACGGCGGGGGGGGCTGAGTGAGCCGGTCACGCCCATTACGTTCTACATCGACCGTGGGGTTCCTGAGAAATGGAAACGCTGGCTTGCGATGGGTGTGGAGGACTGGCAGGTGGCGTTCGAAAAGGCCGGCTTCAGGAATGGGATTGTGGCGAAGTACGCCCCCAGCGAGCAGGAAGATCCGGACTGGAGTTCCGAAGACGCGCGTTACGCAACGATTCGATGGCTGCCGTCCGAGATTCAGAACGCGTACGGGCCGCACGTCGTGGATCCCCGGACCGGTCAGATCCTCGATGCTGATATCGGGTTCTTCCACAATGTGATGAACCTTGCCCGCAACTGGTACTTTGTTCAGGTTGGGAATCTTGATCCCGCCGCGGCAAAACTTCCGTTGCCGGACAGCCTGATGGGAGAGATGCTTCGCTATATCGCCGCACACGAAGTGGGCCATTCCCTCGGCTTCCCGCACAATCACAAGGCAACGTCCTCCTATCCGGTGGACAGTCTCCGCAGCGCCTCCTTCACAGCGCGCTACGGGAACGAAGCCTCGATCATGGACTATGGACGCTTCAACTACGTCGCGCAGCCCGGGGACAACGCGCGGCTGATGCCGATCGTCGGACCCTATGACAAATTCGCAACCGAGTGGGGGTATAGACCCATCTTTGGTGCCAACACTCCGGATGATGAGCGCCAGGAGCTGAACCGTATCGCGGCGCGGCAGGAAACCGAACCCTATCTTCGCTTCGGGGTGGGAGATCCGAATGATCCGACAGTACAGACGGAGGATATGGGTGACGATGCCGTCAAGGCGACTCAGTACGGTTTGAAGAATATCAACGCAATCGCCGGCATGCTGGTAAGCGCCACAACGATCCCAGGAGAGAGCTACAGCACGCTGGAAGAGATTTACGGACAACTTCTCGCTCAGCGGAATCGCGAAATGGGGCATGTGGCCTCCTACATCGGAGGAGTGATCCGGACTCAGCGGAACGCCGGTCAGGAGGGGGTTCTCCACACTCCCGTTTCCCATGCAAAGCAAAAGGAATGCATGGAATTCCTCCGCAAGGAGGGTTTCCGAACTCCCACGGAGTTGTTGCGTCCGGATATTCTTGGTCTGATCGATCCGCGGGGAGCCGTCGATCGTGTCCTGCAAGGCCATCGCATGCTGCTCAACATTCTCCTGAACAACGATCGCCTGCTGAGACTTATCAATGCGCACACACTGGTCGACGCGAGGATGCGATTGTATACGCCCGGAGAGATGTTGAGTGATCTGAAATCAGCGGTGTGGAGCGAACTCAGCCTGTCTAATCCGGGGACGGATGTGTACAGAAGGAATCTGCAGAGAGCCTACATTGAGACCATGGGTGCGAAATTGAATCCGCCTCCTTTTACGCCTCCGGCGGGACTTCCTTCGGGATTCAACTTCCCGCCCCCCACTCCCTTGCCGGGGGAAGCTCGGGCGCTCATCCGTGCTGAATTGACGGAACTTGACGAACAACTCGCGCGGTCAGCCGCCCGCCCGTCAAGCAAGGAAACGAAGGCACATTTCCAGGATAGCCGGTATCAGATTTCCAGGATCCTCTACCCTGAGGGGAAGAAGTAGCCGCATATCTTAGTCTGTTCTATTCGAAACACGGGCGGCCGAGAGTATCGGTCGCCCGTTGTTGTTCCCACCGCCGCGGCATTTTCTTGATCCCCCCGGAAATCTGTGGCCGTGCCATGGTGCCCGTCTTTGCCAAAAGCGAGAATATCCCCCGCTTGACTCGTGGAAATTCTCCCTCTCTCCGTACTTCACCTTGCTTCTTGAGCCCCCTTTCTCTAAGTTTCCAAAGTCATAACTCTTCATCGCCATATCACAATATCACAATACAAATTGTAGCTTGGGAAAGGGATTATCACGATGAGCTCGAAAAGCATTATTAAAGAGTTGATCGCTGCGTACGCAGCGGAACTGGAGACGATCCAGAATTACATCGCGGCATCCGTCAATCTCGACGGAGTCCGGTCGGATGTCATCAAGAAGGCGCTCGGGGCCGATGTGCCCACAGAGTTGAGCCACGCCCAGCTGCTTGCCAGTCGTATCAAGACGATCGGGGGCGTCGTGCCGGGGTCTCTCGATCTTCCCCGCAACCAGAAGTTTATGCAACCGACGAAGGATTCCACCGACGTTGTTTCAATCATCAAGGGAGTGATCGAGGCGGAGGAGGGGGCGATCGCACAGTATAATAAAATCATCAAGCTGTGTGACGGGACCGATTACGTCACCCAGGATCTTGCAATCCAACTGCTGGGGGACGAGGAGAGTCACCGGCAGGAGTTTCAGGGGTATCTACGGGAGTACGAGAAGTAACTCCTGGTAGAGAAAAGCCCATGGCCTGAGAAGGTCATGGGCTTTTTTGTGAGCTTCGGAAAAACTCCGGTAATTTCACCGCCGAGACGCGGAGTGCAAAGAGAAAAGATCTTTGTTTTTTTCCCGGCGTCCTCCATACCTCTGTGGCAATCCTTACTTTAACAAAAACACCTTCCGCGATTCCCGGAAACTTCCTGCCTCCATTCGATAGACATACACACCACTGGGAAGCCCTGAAGCGTTCCAGTACTTCCGGTATGAACCCGGAGCGAACTCTCCCTCCACCAGCGTCACGAGGTGCCGTCCCAGGATGTCGTAAATCATAATCCTCACGAACGACTCCACTGGTACGCCGAAACCGATCGTCGTTCCGGGATTGAACGGGTTTGGGTAGTTCTGCCCGAGCCATGGGTGTGAGGGGACCTCCTCGTTCCCCGCAATGCTTGTCGGTCCGGTTGTCATTGAAAGATCATCGAGAAGAAACCAGGAGTCCGGATGCGCATTATCCTTCTCCCCGGAATCGATCACAACCAAGATATTGACAACGTCCGGCGTTCCTTCTCCGAAATACTCGATTGGTACCTCAAACTGGGTGTAGGCGGCTGCATCCTGGGTGATCGTCAGTTCCCCGGATCCAATAGGCATGCTGTCCTTCTGCACGAAGCAGAAAATGGCGAGTTCGTCTCCGCCACCGTTCTTGAATTTGTACCACCCCTTGAGCGTGGAGGGCCGGACGGAAATGGGGGCGCCGGCAGTGGTGGAGCCGAGTATCAGAATCGGGGGGACAGTATCCTGCTCCGTTCCGTACACAATAACATCACCCCGTACGGCGGACGATCCGGACCGCGCGTCGGAGCTTTGGGTGATCACGACGAGGGAGAGTTGCGGAATGTTGTACGTAAACCAATTGTCCGGATTTCCATTGGTCCAGCTCTCAAATCCCGCATTCGGGATCGTCTGGGCTGATAGCGTCGCGCTCATCAGCAGCAGAATGGCGGGAAGCAGGAGCCGCCAGGCGTATTTTGATTTCATAGGAAAGTCCTTTTAATGAATTGAATGTTTATGATGTTCCAGGTGGAAATGCAGCCCCTGAGTTCTGCTACTTCAATAAAAACAGCTTCCTCGACTCTCTGAAAGCGCCTGCCTCCATCAGGTACACATAGACACCGCTCGGAAGACCCTGGGCGTTCCAGTACTTCCTGTATGAACCCGGAGCGAACTCTCCCTCCACCAACGTCACAAGGTGCCGTCCCAGGATGTCGTAGATCATAATTCTCACGAACGCCTCCACCGGCACGGCAAAACCGATCGTCGTCCCGGGATTGAATGGGTTTGGGTAGTTCTGCTCAAGCCGGAACGTCGCCGGCACCGCCGCAACAACATCCTCCACACTGACAAGCGGGGACATCGAAAACGTCCTCACTTCGGACCATGCACCCTGACCCAGACTGTTCACCCCGCGAACTCTCCAAAGATACGGCCTGAGCAGCGAGAGGGGATCGAGCTGCAGCACCGTGTCCGTCACCGACTCGTTCTTGAAGAGAAGCGGTGACGCGAAGCCGTGCGACGTATCGACAGACACTTGATAGGTCGTGGCAAGAGCATCCTTGTTCCACTGCAGGATGACCGGATTCGTCAAACTTCCCGCGCCCGCCGCGGGGGACTGGAGCGTGACGGTCCTCGGGAAACCGGCGGTGTACACGGAGACGACATACGGATTCCGGAACAGCGTAAGGTTCGGCACGCTGGTGTTCTTCACTGAGGCGGTATACTGTCCCGCTTGCGACGGAGCAAGAGAGGCAATCGTGTAGGAAGTATCGGTTGCCCCGGAGATCGCCACTCCGTCTTTGTACCATTGGTACGTATTGTTCGTTCCGGCCAGGCTTACTGTCATCGTCACGGTCGCTCCGGGAGCGGCTTCGACGATCTCCGTCACGCCAATGGGCTTCTGCGGCGCGTACGTAAAATTGTGGAAGGGGGCCTGGTTGTGGGAGAAGATCAAATCGGCAAGCGCCGCGAAGTTGAGCCGGTTGTTCTGAAGCGATAAGACAGATCCGGGTTGCCGCAGACGGCCGAGTTGTCCCAGCGCTGGGATGGTGGTAAATTCATTGTCGTGCAGCGCGAGGTACTCCAATTCCCCAAGTTGCGCAAGTGTCGCCGGCAAAGCTCCGCTGAGACTGTTTCCCGAAAGGGAAAGATACTGCAGGTTGAGCATCTGGCCTACGGAGGCGGGGACGGTTCCGCTCAATTGATTTCCGGAGAGCCTCAGATCACGCATGGGGAGATTGTTACCGATATCGGTCGGGATGCTCCCCGTAAGCTGGTTGTCTGAAAGCCACAGGATGTTCAGCGTTGTCCGGGTCGAAACTTCCTGAGGAATGCTCCCGGTGAGCTTGTTCCCCGAAAGCTTCACCGATTGGATGCTGGTGAAGTTGAACAACTGGGGCGGGATCGGACCGGAGTAGCCCATGCCATGCAGGTGCAATGTCACCAGGGCCGGACGGTTGTAGATCCATCCCGGGATCGGTCCGGTCTGCTCATCCAGCAGGTTGCCGCCGAGGCCGAGCTCCGTCACGCCGGTGCGCTGTTGAAGCCAGGACGGAATGGCGCCAGTCAGCCGGTTATCCGCAACGTTGAAAATGAGCAATCCACCGAAATCGGAAGGGGCGGTGGAGCCGAGATATTGCAGGGAGTCGGGAATCGTCCCCGTCAGTTGGTTGCCCTGCAACGCGAAATCGAGGAGGCTCGTCAGCCTTCCAAGAGCGGGAGGGATGGGACCGGTGAGCCGGTTATTCTCCAGATGCAGGCCGAGCAGGCCGAGGTTGCCCAATTCGGTCGGAATCGGTCCGCTGAACTGGTTGTTTTGAAGACTGACCGAACTTAAAGATGTGAATGTACCAATGAACGACGGGATGCTTCCGCTCAACTGGTTATCGGAAAGGGCGAACGATTGAAGTCCTGTCAGGCTGGCAAACTCCGCGGGAATGGATCCGGTCAATTGGTTATTCTGCAAGTGCAGGACTGTCAAAGAAGAAAGGTTGCCGAGCTGTGACGGGATCGAGCCGGAAAGCTTGTTCATGGAAAGGTCGAGGATCGTGAGCCTCGAGAGGTTTCCCAATTCCGGTGGGATCGGCCCACTGATGCCCGCGCCAAACGTATTCGAGAGGACAAGGACCTGCAATTTGGTAAGGTTCCCAATGGATGAAGGGATGGGCCCGCCAACGTTTGTCCTCCAGATGTCGAGCAGCTCCAGGTTCGTCAGGTTTCCTATCTCGAAAGGGATTTCACTTGCCAGAGAGTTCTCCGAAAGATTGATGACGCGGAGTTTTGTCATGCTCAGGATTTCCTCGGGAGGCTCGCCGGTAAAGAGGTTGTTGCTCACGTCGAGTTCCTCGAGCTCAGTTAATTGCCCAATCGACGAAGGGATTGAACCTGTCATCCTGTTCGCGTTAAACCGGTCGGTTGCGGGATCGGGAGGTGCGACGTACGGGACATGGTACTTGTTGCGGCCGGAGAGGTTGAGACTTTTCAGGGCGGTCAAATTCGAGATGGTGGACGGGATCGGTCCGGTCAGGTTATTCGCGGAAAGATTCATGGCGATCACTCGTCCTCCCCGCACAGTGACGCCCTTCCATCGGGAAACCGATCCGGTTCCCCAGTTGTCCTTGGCCTCCCAGGCGGATCCACCAGTGGCGGTGAAAAGCTCGTTCAGAAAACTCGAGTCCGCAGCAGCGACCGCCGATTGCACGGTGGAGGGAGCACAAGCGGCGAATTCCGCATTGCGCCGGATCAGGTCGCTGACGATCTGGCCGAAGACGAAGGCCCGCGTGGCGCAGTAGCTCATGATGGTCCCTTCTGACTGTACGATGGGACCCTTGTAGCATCCGCCGTTCTCGATCTGAGCGCAGAGGTCGATGGGGCCGCCGGGCCAGAAGCAACTGTGGGTGTGCCGCGCGCCGAAGTTATGTCCGAGCTCATGGACGAACGTCATGAGGTGTCCGTCCCCGGCCGGCTGCCGCACTTCCGTCACACCGTAGCCGGTTTGGTTGCTGCAAAGGGCGTTGAGCTGCGCGATCCCGACGAAACCGGAGATGTTCGACCAACGGGCGGAGTTGGTGAAAAGATGGGCCACGGTCCGGTCCACATCATTCATGTTCTGCTTCCAGTGACTGATGAACTCGTCACTCGTTGTAAACAAGTCAGTGTGACCGTATGGGTGGTTGACCGTTGTGGTCCAGACCCGGATAAAAGGAACGGTCAGCTTAACGCCGGTTTCGATGAGATACACACCGGAGGCGAACGTGGCGGTCGCCATCATCAGTTCCATGGCTGCCTGTTCGGTGCCCATCGCGAGGAAGAGCTCATAATCGCCTTCAAGCGCAACACGCACATCGATCGTATCGGTGGAAATTGCGGGGCCGAACTGGAGTGTGGGCGAGACCGGGCGCCTATCGGGGATGGGTGCCTGGGATTCCTCGACTCCGCAGAGGAACGGTGCGACGCTTTTCCATGCGGAGGCGGAGAAGAAGAGCGCGTTCATTGTCCCGATGGTGGAGTTGCGTTCGGCCATTCTAATGTGATATCTTCCTGCCTTCGATTCAATCGTCGCGTCGATTCCATTGGGAGTGATGTTGAGGACGACCTGGGATTTTGCCTCTCCCGGCAGGCTTCCCCGATAGGTGATCCATCGTTGCCGAAAGGGGACTTCACGGCTTCCTTCCGGGGTGACGACGTACGCCTTCGCTTCCGGCGTGAAGATATCGAACGCGTCGAGCTCGATGCGCGATGGAAGTGGAAGCGAGAAGGGGAGTGCCAGCGTTATACTTGCAGGCCGTCGTTGAAGAATGTTCCCAATCTCTTCTGCGGAGAACGCGAGAAGGATTGAGTGGTGGACCTGGCTGGCGAGGGCCGATTGTGCTGCGGCACTTGCCTGCGCATCGGTCAGCGTAAGCTCCTGGGCAGTAACCAGCGCTGTCGTAATGAACAAAGCGAACGCAAGAGTTGCGCAGAATGACCGTAGTACGGACTGCGTCATTTGATTCCCCTCCTGGGGCATTGTGACGGATGTGGTGGTGGTGTGATGGGGTCCGGGAAAGCGACTTCGTTTTTCCAGACTGCTTGAAAGTCTTATTTTATCCGGTTAGAAACAAGGGCACAAGTACTCATTGTTTTGTCAGTGACTCACCGCCGCCCCGACGCCCCCTTGCCCCGTTGCTCTGCTCCATCATTACTCCGAGCGCTTGTATTTTCCCCCAAGGTTGCCTACTTTGTGCACGTTCCCGCCTGCATGCTCCGAATTGTCTCGGAGGTCTTAAACCTCGTTGTCATACCGGTGTCCAACTTGGTGTATGCGAGCGCAGCCCACACAGGGAACAAGAGAAGCCAAACGAACGACACATCCAACATACTATTATGATTCTCAAAGAAACCGGACTCCCCTTGTATCTCATGGTGGCAATTTCGTGCGCAGGGCTATCCTCTTCGTCGCCTGCACAGCAACCATCGCAGGCTCTCCTCGGCACGATCGATCGTCCAACTCCCAAGCTTGGATTTAATACCAATGGCCATGTTCCTGCCAACATTCCGCCAGGGGCATCCGGCGCCAATTGGACACAGCAGTGGTTTATCGATAGTACGATTTACCTCTATCCCGAAGTCTTAAGATTTCCCGGTGGGACAAACTCGAATCATTGGGATTGGCAAACAGGCTGGTTCAAGTCGGGGTATCAACCGCCCAGCACGCCGCTGACCATTCGGGTAGAAGAATTCAAACCGGGGCTTCTTGGGTGCAATGCCGAAGGATTATTTGTTGTCAACCTGGAAACGTCCGATGTCGGGTATGAAATGGATGGCTTGCGTCACGCCGCGGCGCTAGGTCTCAAACCTGCCTTGTTCGAATTGGGCAATGAGCATAATCTCAATGGAGGAACCTCCTATCCGCTTCAGGATATGTCGTCGAGCGCCTATGCGCAATTGGCCAAATCGTACTACGACAGCATCAAAGCTGTCTTTCCGGTCAGCAAAGTGTGCGCGGTGGGGGGAAACACAGGACCACACCCGAACTGGCACTCGGACATTCTGCAGGCCATCCCTGGCATCGATGCATTTGCCTTTCATGTCTACTTGACGGCAAATAATGCGGACTTGGTTTTTGATGTGAATCGGGCTCTCGCAATTCCCTTTGGGAGTGCCTCCAGCAACACCACGCTTCCATTCCGATATAATGCGGCCGGGTTCAGTTCACTTCCTGCAACGAAGGAAGTCTGGGTGACGGAATACAACCTGGAGGAAACACAAATCGCCAGCACTCCTGTCATTGCAAAAACCTGGACCCATGCGCTCTATATGACCGCGATGAATCATTTCTTCCTCTCCCAGTCAAACGTAACCATGATGCTGAACCACTCCCTGGCTGCAGCCGCAACCCATTATGAATCAATTTCAAAAACCGATAAACATATCACCGCCAACGCCCTCTCAACGAAACTGCTGTCCGATGTTGCGAGGGGTTCTCAAAGAACTCAAAACATAACATTCTCCGGAACTCCTTCCATGACGCATGGATCGGCGACCATACCGAAATTAATTGGCTGGAGGTTTCAGCATGCCGGATCCGAAAAAGGGTTTCTCTGCAATTTTTCGGCCGACACTTTTTCGGTATCACTTTCCGGTGTGTTTTCAAACACGATGCACTTCGACCAATATTCTGCCGACACCGCTTTTATCGTTCAAGGACTTTCGAGTCTCAACAAGAACTCGGGAACTTCCACGGACAGTATTGTCATCTATCCCTTTTCCATTACGCAGGTTCATACTGCAATCCCGACCGGCATTCAAGGAGAACGAACGACGATCAGGAATGAACTGCGGATGTATCCGAATCCATCCCGACACAGCATCACCCTGCAGACCGACCTTCTCCTGACAAACGGAGAAGTTATCGTGTACAGCGTGACGGGACAGGAGATCGAGAGAATCCGGCAGGTTTCGGGAAACCAGGTGAAAATCCCCACCCACAGACTGACGCGTGGCATTTATTTCGTCGTCCTGAAACATCTCGACCGGCTTGTGACAGGAAAGTTTATTGTGGATTAAGTTGTCCTTGGCATTCCACACCAGATGCCATGCCGACCCTCATGCTCTGAGTCGCATCGGGGATCGCCTGGATGCCCTCCTGCGCCCTTTTTTCGAGCTCTTGTTTTTCCCCTCAAGGATGCCTACTTTTTGCCCATTCCTTCGCTCGACGGTGTTTGTCGATCCGCTTCTTCAAGGCGACAAGGGAACTGAGCCATGATTGGAGATTTCCGGATGCTGAAGAATAAACTCTCTTTCTTGTCCTGTGTTTATTTCCTCCCCCTATCCACGCAGGCACAAATCCTGATTGAGTATCCTTGACAGTCTGCTAATGTAAATTAAGGAACATGACACCCGTTCATGGAGGATTCTATACGTGAGCCCCGCCACTTCACGAGTTCTTCACAAGCTCATCGCCACCGCAACGTGTTTTGCGGCGATGGTTGTCACTGCCTGCAATGATTCCGAGCCGATCCCTGACGTCGCCGATGGGCCCACGCTAAAGGCTCATTTGCACAACACGTTGACGCTGCATTCCGCGGAAGGGAGACAGGTCGCCTTCAGCCCGGATGCTCAAGTGCTCTCCACTAGCAGTGTCGATGGCACCGTGAAGCTCTCGAGTGTCTCCGATGCGCAAGTCATACGCACCCTGACTCATCCACAGGGGGTCACCTCGATCTCCTTCAGTCGGGACGGGCAACTGCTTGCCACCGCGAGCTACGACGGAGACGTGAGGCTTTGGCGCATGTACGATGGCACGTTGGTTCGAACGTTCACGGGACACGAGGGTACTGTGTGGTCCGTCGCCTTCAGTCCGGATGGCCTGAGCATTGCCAGCAGCGGTGAGGACAAGACCGTGAAGCTCTGGCGGGTGGGCGATGGTGTCCTGGTGCGTACCCTTTCGGGACATAGCATGAATGTATGGTCCGTGGACTTCAGTCCGGATGGTGAGTGGCTGGCCAGTGGAAGTTTTGACACGACGGTGAAGCTTTGGCATGTTGCGACCGGTGTGCTCGAGCGAACCCTCTCCGGGCATACGGAAGCCGTCGTTCATGTTGCCTTCAGTCCGGATGGCCGGTTGCTGGCGAGCGGCGGCGACGATTCGTCCATAAGGCTTTGGCGCTTTCAGGACGGCACGCTCGTGAAGACGCTCACCGCCGGGACAGACCATGTCTACAGCGTTGCCTTCAGCACCGATGGTCAGTGGCTGGCGAGTGGAGGCCGGGGGCAGGGCGACCTTGCCACATTCTGGAAACAGATCGTCGGCTATCGGTTGAGCGCCAGGGGTAACACGGTCAGGCTCTGGCGGGTGAGCGATGGAGCGCTTCAGCAGGTGCTCTCAGAGCATTCGGATGATGTGTGGTCTGTTGCATTCAGCCCGGATGGAAGGTGGCTTGCCAGCAGCAGTGAGGATAAGACGGTGAAGTTGTGGCAGTTGGAGAGCACTCGAGCCGACTCGTC
>JBBEBV010000068.1:0-7115 GCA_040882165.1 Bacteroidota bacterium | reverse complement strand
CCCATGGCGACACGGTGCAGGTACGCACGGGATATGGCGGCACGGCAAAAGAGGTCCGGACGAAACGTCTGACCCGCTTCGGCCTCACATCCATCTATGAAGCGGTCGATACGGTTATCGGTGCGGTCGGCCGGTCATTGAACTACCAGTACTACGTGGTCAAGAACGCGAATGATGTGCGCGAGATCTTCTATGACTTCCAGTACACGGGAGATGATGTGGCTCAGGCTGAACGTCGGCAGGTGGATGTGACGACGAGGACGTTCACGATCATTGATACCACGACCGTGAATACCGACAGGCGGCGCTCACCGCGATTCAGGAATACGACGAGATTGTCGCGCTCTGTTACCGTGACCTACACGTTGGATCTTCGTCCGGCATTTGCTCAGGTTTCTCGCGGCGACACGTTGATCGACATTCAAGGCACACAGCATGTCCACCGGAATTCCGATATCCGCACCCTGGGCGCTGCCATCAATGGCCCCGCGGTAGGAGGCTGGGCAGGCTGGGGACCGATCCTCGTTGCCTCGACCGACACATCGCACCGGATGTTCGATGACGGCACCAACGGCGATACGGTCGCCGGCGACACGGTGTACTCGCGCCGGGTGGTTTACACAACGGCTGACAATGTAGGCCAGGAATTCAAGTTTGGCATCGGTGGCGCCGACAACGAGGGCGGACGCGGCGGCTTCGGGAACAACCACATTGAAAACGTGGACGATTCCGGGCCGACCTCAACGATCGCCAGCCAGTGGGGGAGCATTAATCCGGTCTACTATGATGCGTGGGATTTCGATGGCCGAAAAGAGAATCCCCTGACCGGCGTGGAAGATGGATACGGCATTCCCCTGGCGTTCGCACTCAGCCAGAACTATCCGAATCCGTTCAACCCGAGCACCACGATCCGCTTTACGATTCCTGAAGAAGGGCTCGTGACGCTGAAGATCTTCAATATGCTCGGCCAGGAAGTTATGGCGGTGCTGAACCAGAAGATGACGTCCGGGAATCACGTGGTGATCTTCGACGCATCGCGGCTGACCACCGGGGTCTATTTCTACCAGTTGAATTCAGGCCGTCATATCGTGACGAAGAAGATGACGCTCTTGAAGTGACCGCAGAGAAGCAAGAATACAACGAACCACCACAAGGCGGTCCCATTCACAGGGAACCGCCTTGTGTTTTCTTGGAGCGGCGTTGACCCATGTATCTGAAGCTTCCCATTCTTATCTTTATAATTTGCATGCTGGGCGCGGGCCTGTTTGCACGGGCAGGACCGCAGGACCCGGGGGACGCGGTGCTTGGGAAAGCGGGGGAGATCTTTATTCCCGAAGGGGAATTTCGTCAGCGGTATGAACTGCTTCCGTCCCTCCGGCGGCATCGCCGGGGGGGTGCGGAGCAGTCCAAAACAGAGCTTATCGTCGCCCTGATCGCGGAGAAGCTCCTGGCCCAGGAAGCACGCGATCGGCGGCTGGATCGCGATTCCGCGTTCGTCCGGGACTTCGATGAAGTCAGGAAACTGCTGGCGCGGGATCAATTGTACCGGGTAGAAATAGCCGGGAACGTCGTCCTCAGGGATGGAGAAATCCTTCTCGGCATGGCGGAAGCAAAATCCGAGCTGCTGGTGGAATTTCTGTACTTCCCCCGGAGGGAAGATGCCGAGTTTGTCCGGCGGCAGATAAACGCAGGTGGGGATTTTCAGAGGATGGCGTTGGATCCTTCGTTCAACGCCGTGCGCGACACGGCAACCGTTATCTGGGGGGATGCAGATCCCGTGCTTGAACGGGCTGCGTATGCACTGGCGCCGGGTGAAGTGTCGGAGGTCCTCCAGGCGGGGGATGGATCGTACATCATCCAGGTGAAAAGGATAGGGCGAAGCAGTTACTTTCAAGCGCTCGCACCGTCCGTGTTGAGGGAGCGCGTGGTTCTGAAGATCCGGGAGCGAAAAGAGCGAATCCGGTTACAGGAATTCGCGGAATCCTTTTTCCGGGACAAACCCGGATTCGCGCGAGGCCCGATGGTGCATGCCCTGACGGACGCCATCCACCGCGCTCTCCGGAACGAGCCGGGGATGAATCCGCTGTTTCTTTCAGAGCGTGTTTACACGGCTTGCAGAAGTTCTCTGGCTTCCGTTCTGCAGGATACGCTGGCGGTCGCAGGCGAACGGGTCTGGTCCGTGGAGGAGGTACTGAAGCGGCTGTACGCCCGAAGCGTACAATTTCCGGATTCCGACACCCGGACGATTTTCCGGGGTGTCAACGGTCTCCTTCGCGAGTGGGTTCTTCAGGAACTGCTCGCACACGAGGGGCTCCGCCGCAGGCTGGATGAGCATCCCTCTGTTCGGCGTCAATTGGATATGTGGCAGCACGCCTCGCTGGCACATGCGATGAAAGAGCATGTGAACAAGTCCGTGCAGGTTGGTGAAGCGGAAGTGTGGTCGTACATCAGGTCGAAGGACACGCTCGTTCAAGTACCCCGCGTACGGGTCCGCGAATTGCGGACGACGACATTGGAAATGATGGAGGACGCGCTGTCGGAGTTACAGGGGCGATCAGATTTCGCCGGCGTCATCGCACGCTGGTCCACTGATTCCGTCGCGCGGGAGACCAGGGGGCTCTCACCCCTGTTCCCCGTCACCGACCGCCCCCCGATCGGCGAACTGGCCCTGGCTATGAACGTCGGGGAACGAAACGGTCCGGTCAGAACGAAGGAGGGATTTGTCTTTTTCGAACTCGTCGAGAAGGATACTGTCCCGCAACCCGGGGGTGCGATTTCCACCATGACCCGGGAGCAGGCAACCAGGGACCTCTTACGGATGAAACAGAGAAGAACACTCAACATGTTTCTCGCCCAGGTTGGAGAGCAAAGGGGATTCGACCTCTATAGAGAGCGCCTTGCCCGCCTCAGGGTGACCGATACTCCCATGACCACCTTCCGCCTGCTCGGGTTTGGCGGTCGTATGTTTGCGGTACCCTTCGTTGACCCGCTGGTCGAGTGGATCAACGTCGATCCCCCCTCCACGACCGTCGTCCCATAACAATGTTCATGGGACGGAACCCGAAAGAAATAGCCTTCCGAATCGGACTCCTGAGCGTGCCGGTTCTGTTCTTCCTCGCCCTGGAACTGATGTTGCGGGGTATCGGGTATGGCGGGAACAGGGATCTTTTTGTCGAGCGCACGATCAATGGAAAAGCGTACTTCGCGATCAATCCCGACGTTACGGACCGATACTTTTCCGTTCTGCCGGTCAAAGCATCGCTCTCCCAGGATGTGTTTGAGGTGCGCAAAGCCGCCGACACCTACCGTGTGTTCTGCCTCGGAGGGTCGTCGACGCTGGGGTATCCCTCTATGTTTAACGGGTCGTTCCCCGCGATGGTGAGGGATCGACTGGAGACGCTCTGGCCGGAGAAGAAGTTCGAGGTGATCAATCTCGGGATCACGGCCGTGAACAGTCATACCGTCCTGGATTTCGCGCGCGACCTGATGCACTTCGAACCCGATGCCCTCCTGGTGTACGCGGGGCATAACGAGTTTTACGGGGCTCTGGGAATCGGTTCCATGGAACGGTTCGGGAAGAGTCGCTGGGTCATCCAGACCTCCCTTCGGTTGCAGCGGTGGCGGACATTTCTCCTGGTCAGGAACGCCGTGGCGTCGGTTCGCTCGCTCTTCAATTCCCCTGATACGCGCGAACGCGATGCGACCGTGATGGAAGAAATGGTCGCCGAAAAGGAGATCATGTACGGAAGTCCCGACTTCAACGCCGCGGTGGAAATTTTCCAAGACAACCTGACGGAAATTGCCGAACTCTGCCGGGAGAACGAGGTCCCGCTCGTCTTGAGCACGCTGGTGAGTAACCTGAGCGGCATGCCCCCCTTTGTGTCGCTCTTCTCCCCATCCACGGGCGAGCCTTCGCGTGGACGATGGGAACAGGCGTTCGGGGAGGGACTCGAGTTTCACAAGCAGGGAGAGTACGAGGCCGCCCTCGGGATGTTTGAGCAATGCGCCATGATCGACTCGCTTCCGGCCCGGCTCAACTATGCAAGAGGGAAAACGTATGAGGCGAAAGAATGGGCGTCCGAGGCCCGGGTGGAGTATCGACTTGCCAGGGACAGGGATGCGCTCCGGTTCCGCGCTCCTTCCGAGTTCAATACGGTGATCGCTTCTGTTGCATCCGCGTACTCGTTGCCCGTCGCCGCCTCGGAGCAGATGATTGAAGAACGCTCACCGAATGGACTCATCGGTAATGAATTCGTCCATGAGCATGTGCATCTTACGATCGACGGTTATGGGGTGGTGGCCGGGGCGTTCGTTGAAGCCCTCGCGGAGTCCGGGTTCATCGAGCCGCGAGATCGCTGGCATTGGGATCTGGAGAAATCGGAAAAGGAGCATCGCGAACGGGTCGGTGTAACGGAGCTCGATTCGGTGATCGCCTCGATCAGGCTCTACGTCCTTATGAACAGCTGGCCCTTCACGCAAACCGGAACCAGCGTGCACCGGTTCTCTGCGACGACGTATCACGAACAGTTGGCAAAGTCTTTTCTTCTTCGCGAAACCACTTGGGAGCAAGCGCACGTGACGCTTGCCGAAACTTATGAGCGGGAGGGCCGCCTGCCCGAGGCGGCCAGGGAATATCGCGCCCTTCGTATGGGGACTCCCCATAACGTCTCTCCCTATTTGCGGGAGGGGAGACTCCTTCTGTCCCTTGGACGGCACCGGGAGGCCGAGGAGGTCTTTCGGCGCTCGCTGAGGATTGAGCCGAGTTTTATCGGTTATCAGGGACTTGCATTCGTGCTGGCCAACCGCGGCGATTACAGGTCTGCCGTGGACGGATTCCGGCGTGCTCTGGAGATGGGACAGGGAGTCACACGCGAATCACTTCTCGAGACGAAGCGGATGCTGGCCGCTGCTCTGGCGAGCATGGGAGATCTGGCAGCCGCTTACAACGAACTTCAATCGCTCCTGCGCGCCCAGCCCGACTACCGTCCGGCCCTGGAGCTGTTGGAACAACTTCAAGCCATTGAATCAAAGCGAGCCAACTGAAGTGAACACAGAACTTCAAGAGAAACGGAAAGAACTCCTGGAGCGGTGGAGCTTCTCGGGGCACCCGGAGCCCGCCGAGCCGCAGACACGAACCCTGCGCAGTATCCTGTTCGCGTACTGGATGAAGTTTGCGCGGATCCTGGGGATCGTCAACGCCAACATCCTTCTGACCCTTTTCTATCTGTTCATCATCGGACCGGCGGCCCTTGTTATAAAATTGTTCGGGAAGGACCTGCTCGATCGCAGGGCGGAAGAGCGAACCAGTTATTGGTATGAAAAAGAGTATGAGAAGCCGGACCCCGAACGCAGCAAGCACCAGTTCTGACCATGAACATTCTCGGCATTTCATGTTACTATCACGACGCGGCCGCCGCCCTGGTGCAGGATGGTCAACTCATCGCCGCGGCACAGGAGGAGCGGTTCACCCGCAAGAAACATGACCAAAACTTCCCGCGGCACGCCATTACATACTGTCTACGCCAGGCAGGGATTTCGTCGCAAGATCTTGACTACGTGGGTTTTTATGACAAACCCATGCTCAAGTTCGAGAGGATTCTCTATACATATTTTGCAACCTTTCCGAAGAGTCTCCCCTCGTTTCTGAAAGCCATGCCGGTGTGGCTCAAGCACAAGCTCTGGATTCCACAGGAAATAAGGGAGGAACTTGAGTATGAAGGGCCCATTTTGTTTTCGGAACATCACCAGTCGCACGCGGCAAGCGCTTTTCTCCTCTCCCCCTTCGACCATGCCGCGATCCTGACCATCGACGGTGTGGGGGAGTGGGAAACGACAACGGCCGGAGTCGGTGAAGGCAACGAGATCCGCCTCCATCGACGGATGCATTTTCCTCACTCGTTGGGGCTTCTGTACAGCGCGTTCACGTACTATCTCGGCTTCAAGGTCAACAGCGCGGAGTACAAGGTCATGGGACTTGCCCCGTACGGCAAGCCGCTCTACTACGAGACGATCATGGAGGAACTTCTTAGGGTGAAGTCGGATGGAAGTTTCAAGATGCATATGAAGTATTTTGGCTATGACTACGGTCTGACCATGACGAACAAACGGTTCGACCGGTTGTTCGGGAGACCCCCTCGTTTGCCCGAAAGCAAGCTCGAGCAGTTTCACATGGACGTGGCCGCGTCCCTTCAGAAAGCAACGGACGAGATCATGGTCCGGCTTGCCAACGATCTGCACCGGGAAACCCAATCGGAAAACCTCTGTCTCGCGGGGGGTGTGGCGTTGAACTGTGTCGCAAATTCGAAGATTTTGGAAGAAACATCGTTCCAAAACATCTTCATTCAGCCGGCGGCAGGGGATGCCGGAGGGGCCGTGGGTGTTGCGTACCACATTGAGAATTCCGTGCTCGGGAAGAAACGCCGGTTTGTCTGGCAGGATGTATTCCTCGGTCCGGAGTTTTCCGACGAGGAAATTGAGGCTTATCTTGAAGCCTCCTCCATCCCTTTCCGGAGACTCTCCGAAAGCGAATTGCTGCAGGAGACTGCCCGGCTTCTTGCCGAACAGAACGTGATCGGGTGGTTTCAGGGGCGTATGGAATGGGGACCGAGGGCGCTCGGGAACAGGAGCATCCTGGCCGATGCCCGCAATCCCGAGAACCAATCGGTGGTGAACCTGAAGATCAAATTCCGCGAGAGCTTCCGCCCCTTTGCACCGGCCATCCTGGAGGAGAGGGTGAGCGAGTATTTCACATGGGAGGGGAAAAGCCCGTTTATGCTCTTTACGGCACAGGTGCGGGAGGACCGGAGGACGATCCCGGCCGTGACGCACGTGGACGGTTCGGCACGATTGCAGACTGTCTCGGCTGAGGAGAACCGACTCTTCCACGGATTGTTGAAGGAATTCGACCGGCAGACCGGCTGTCCGGTCCTCATTAATACCTCGTTCAATGTCCGGGGTGAGCCGATCGTCTGCACGCCCCATGATGCGTTCCAATGTTTCATGAGAACGAATATGGAGTATCTTGTCATGGGGAGTTTTCTCTTGGACAAGAAGGGGCTCGAAGGAATGACGTCGCACTTGCTCGAGTTGGAACAGGTTGAGCCGGACTAGAGACC
>JBBEBV010000067.1:0-41600 GCA_040882165.1 Bacteroidota bacterium | reverse complement strand
AAAGACCGGCCGGGTTCGCAGTTGAGTCCGATTATGAGGGGATTCACAAGATCGCTCGGCGTCCGCTGCTCCCACTGCCATGTCGGGGAGGAAGGCAAGTCCTTGAGCACGTTCGATTTTGCTTCCGATGCAAACCCGAACAAGGATCGCGCGCGTGAAATGCTCAGGATGCTCGGAAGCGTCAACAATCATTTGAAGAAGATCGAACCATCCGGGGACAAGCGTGTCAACATGTGGTGCCACACATGTCATCGCGGCCGGCCAAGACCGATGACGTTGGCGGAAGACCTCGAGGAGAAGTATCGCGCACGGGGAATCGATGCCGTCCTCGAGCACTACGCAGAGCTGAAACTGCGATACGAGAACAGGGGTGCCTACGATTTCGGGGAACGAACTTTGAACGATCTGGGATTCGATCTGCTGGGGAAGGGAGATGCGGCAGCCGCGATCAAAATCTTCAAACTGAACACCGACGAATTCCCAAAATCGGTAAATGCCTGGGATAGTCTTGCCGAAGCTCATATGAAGGCGGGGGATATGATGCTGGAGATGGACCCGAAGAGCGAGAACGCGAAAGAAATGCTGAAGAAGATCAGGGAAGCCGGGAAGAAGTAACGCAAGCGCATCTACGGAATGTTTTTGTTACCCTCCGCCGGACGGAAGTGTTTCGCGGAGGGAGAGGCCGGAGCTTCCATGGGTGAGGGGGGGTAGCCCTGTCGCCTCACCCGTACGATTCCCGCTTGATCCTCTCATCCGCCACACCCAACTCGTGCAGGCTCGCGAGCACCGATTCCAGAAAACGCGGTTGCGGTTCCACCCCTTTTTCCCGCGCTTCCTGACGGTCGAAGACGGAAATTGCCGGCCCACAGACATAGACCAGGCATGCCGACGGATCAGGGATCGCATGGCGGAGCAACGCCGTTGAGACTCTTCCTTTGTGCATCCTGGATCCGTACCGTTCAGGATCGGCCTCCCGTGTCATAGAGTGAACAACCTGAAGGTGTTCCGGGTACCGCGCTTCGAGCGTTTCCAATTCCCTCCGAAAGATCACATCATCCCAGGTTTTGTTCGAGTAGACGAAGGTATGCCGGAGCTTCGGGAGATGCTGCAGGGAGTGTTTCAGCATGGAGAAATTCGGGACACTGCCGGATCCGGCGCAGATATGGACGAGATGATCGGTCTGGCTCTCGATATCGTCGGGGAGTGTATAGGGGCCGGTGAATCCGGTTACCACCAATTTCATGCCGCGCACCGTGCGCTTCACCAGCATGGGGGAAAGAAGGGGCGGAAACTTCGTCTGCCCCGACACGTATCGTTCCTCCTTGATCGTCATGGCCAAATATTTCTCGTGCGGCGCCGAGCACATGGAATAGGCACGGGGAGCTTCCCGCTTCCCTTTGATATCCTCAAAGTAGGAGATGAACCGTTCCAGCGCCTCGAACTGGTGCGGATCGATCGTCAGGAAGTGACCCGGTTTGTAATCCAGATGATCGTTCCCGGTAAAGAGAACCAGCGTCGTCGTATCCGGCGTCTCCAGGATGGTATCGGCAACCATGACCTCCAGTTCCTTGATCCGTCTGCGACCTGGCTGGTTGATCGGTGCATCGCTCATCGGCGGGCGTTCTCCTGCGATCTGTTTTGTTTTGCGATTGAAGCTTCTTCTTTATACATTTGTCCCCAGTATAGAACAAATCCGTCACGTGTGCAAGGAGGAACTTCGGGGATGCGTCTCCACCCGCCGGCGAATGATCTCTCTGCCCTTGACTCCATGACACAGACGATCCCCTCTGACCAGGAATGGCCGTCCGATGACCCGACCTGACACGCCGCACCCCTCCTTTCTCCATGATTATTACCTTATCCACCGAAAGTTCTGGAAACTCTTCGGCGGTGAATTTCGCGTCTTCGATAGAACCGGAAACCTCGTGCTCTTTTCGGAACAGGCGGCCTTCCGCTTGCGCGAAGATTTCCGCGTGTACCCGGACGAGCGGCAATCGAAAGAACTGCTTTCCATCAAAACCGAGCAGATTATGGACTTCGCCGCGACCTTCAAAGTTCATGACGGGGCGACGGGGCAGCTGATCGGAAGCCTGAAGCGGAAGGCGCTGAAGTCCCTTGTGAGAGATGAATGGATCATTTTTGACGCGAACGGGATGCAGATCGGCATGGTCGCCGAGGCCAATCTGGGCCTCGCCCTGCTCACCCGGCTGATCGGCTTGCTTCCTCAATCGTTCGTCATCACCTCCCGCAACGGAACCACGGTCGCGGAAATCAAGCAACAATTCAATCCTTTCATCCTTAAAAACCGCATGACGATCCTCAAGCCGCAACCGGATATCGACCGGAGGATGATTGTCGCAGCGGGTATCCTGCTTGCCGGCATCGAGCGACGACAGGGATAACGGCATGCCAGGCCTCGCAATTACCGCGCTCATTGTCTCCCTCTTCTTCCCAAACACCCGCACGCAGGAGGAATGGTCGTACCCTGGAAAGGACAAGGGAATTTGGGGAAACCTTTCGATTATCGACTGCCACGGCCATATCGGAAGTTTTAAGGGATACGACCTCGACACGAAGACCCTGTTATTGAACATCGAGCGCTACGGTGTGACCATGGTTCTCGTTTCAAATATTGATGGAGCGAACCTCCCCGGCACGACAAAGAATCTTGGCGAGGTTCAAGCAAACACAGTCGCATCCGAAATCATCCGCGCGCATCGGAAGATCCTTCGCGGTCTGATCTGGACCCGCCCGAACGACGGAAAGCCGGAGCAGGTGGAATCGTTTCTGAAGGAAACGTTTAAGCCCGGTGAATCGACGAAGATTTTTGTGGGATTGAAATTCCATCCGATGATGAACCAGTTCCCCGCCGATGACCCGGTCGTCGACGGCTACCTTGCACTCTGCGAACGCTATGGCGTCCCCGCGGTCTTCCACTCCGACAAACCCGGCACCCATGCCGATCCACAAAAAATCTACGCGGCAGCGCGAAGGCATCCGAAGGTTCCCGTGATTCTGTACCATTCGACGTTCTTCGGTCCGCATGACGCG
Organism: Bacteroidota bacterium; assembly: GCA_040882165.1. Lineage (GTDB taxonomy): Bacteria > Bacteroidota > Ignavibacteria > UBA10030 > UBA10030 > UBA6688. The sequence continues at coordinate 38,549 of JBBEBV010000067.1, read as the reverse complement.
GCGCTCGACGTGGTGAAAGCGTCCCGCACAAACAATGATGCCGATCTCTACCTCGAGACCGCCCAGGTATCAACAGATGATGTCATCGGGGCGGTCAAGGCCGTTGGAAGCGACCGTGTCCTGTTCGGCACCGATGCCACCTATTTCGGAAAAGAGCATTACGGAAAGTACGAGGCGATGGTCCAAACGCTCCGCGAGAAACTGTCGCCACAGGAGTTTGGCAACGTCATGGCACACAACGCGGAACGTCTGTTCCGGCTGCGCTAAGCCGGGACGCGCACGGACAAAAGCGTTCTCCAACGCTTGCGCTTCGAGCCATCACCACCACCCAGAACACATCCGAACAGAATGTCCTCCCCTACCCGGTCCCGGATTCTCATCCTCGGCGGTGGATTCGCCGGAGCCTACACAGCGTACTACCTCGAGCGACTGCTCGGGAACCGCGACGATTTCACCATCGCCCTTGTCAACAAGGAAAACTATTTCGTCTTTCAGCCGCTCCTGGCGGAGATCATCTCCGGTAATATCGGCATCCTGGATACGGTCAGCCCTCTCCGGCGCCTCCTGAAGCGGACCGACTTGTATGTCCGGGAGATTGAGTCGGTCGATCTGGAGATGAAAACCGTCACGCTCAGTCACGGCTTCCGGCCCCGCCCGTATGTTCTTTCCTATGACCACCTCGTCATCGCCCTCGGTTCCACCACGAACTTTCGCGGGATGGCGGGACTCCAGGAGCATGCACTGCCATTCAAGAACCTCGCCGACGCGATCTTCCTGCGGAATCACCTTATTCACACCCTTGAGGAAGCAACCATTGAGACCGACCCCGGGTTCCGTCGGCAGCTCCTGACGTTCGTCATTGCCGGTGGAGGATTCTCCGGCGTTGAAGTGGCCGCCGAATTGAACGATTTTGTCCGCCGTGTGGCGACCCATTACCGCTCCATCGACCGGAGCGAAATCCGTGTGATCCTCATCCACTCGGGGAAACGCATTCTCGACCGCGAGCTGGCCGGTCCCCTCAGTCTCTACGCGCAATCGATCCTGGAGAAACGCGGGATCGAATTCAGGCTCAACGACCGCCTGCGCGCCGCCACTCCGGATTCGGCCATCCTGAGCGGCGGGGAACGGATCGACACGAAGACCCTGATTTCCACCGTACCTTCCGCCCCCCACCCCCTCGTCGCCTCCCTCCCTCTTCCCGCTGAAAAGGGAAAACTCAAGGCCAACCTCTTTACCCAGGCGGAAGATGGAGTGGGAATCTGGGCATTGGGAGATTGCGCGTTGATCCCCGACCCGTCCGGGAACGGGTTTTGTCCACCGACGGCACAGCACGCCATCCGGCAGGCGAAAATCACGGCGCATAATATCGCCGCGACGATTCGGGGAGAACAACTCAAGCCGTTCACGTTTAAAGGATTGGGGAAGATGGGGGCTCTCGGCCACCGCAGTGCCGTGGTCGAACTGCTCGGACGCATTAAGCAATCCGGATTCCTCGCCTGGCTGATGTGGCGGACAGTCTACTGGTGGAAGCTGCCCGGCCTCGACCGCAAACTCAAAGTTGGGATTGCCTGGGCACTCGACCTTCTCATCCCGCCAGAGTTGGTTCAATTGAAGCTTGGGGACCCCCAGGGGGTTTCCCAGGCGCACTTCGAGGCGGGTGAAGCCGTCTTCGAACAGGGAGATCTCGGAGACAGGTTGTATATCATCCTGAAAGGAGAGGCGGAGGTGGTGCGGAGAGAGAACGGTATGGACGTGGTGCTTGCGCGACTCGGACCTGGAGAATATTTCGGTGAGATGGCACTTCTGAACCAAAGGACAAGAGGAGCTACAGTCCGATGCGTGACGCCGATGGACGTGCTGGCAGTCCGGAAAGGTGAATTCAGTTCGCTCGTTGCCAACCTGCCGGATCTGCGGCGCAGCTTTGAACAGGTCATGGAAAAACGAACGACCCAGACCCGGGATATGTTGGGACAAACCGGGAAAAAACAACAGGGATGAAAGACCCTGCTCTGTGACCGGGGGAGTTTGTAACTCTTCCTTTTTCTGTTATATTACGTCACACAATTTCCTCGCACTTATGGACAAACAGCTTCTTCTCAAACTCATCGACGAAGTACTCAAGGAAACGAACGCCCATACATGCTGCCAGGATGGCGTTTGTTCGGATCACCTGTGCATCGTCCACAACCAGGAAGGGGTTCGGAACATTGTCGGGAGTGGAGCCGACCGGATCACGGCCGGCGTCGGAGTCGAGGCGTCAGGCTTCGATACATCTCTTGCCGGCATGATCGATCACACGCTCCTGAAACCGGATGCCACCCGGCAACAGATAGAACAACTGTGTGGCGAGGCAAGGCAGTACGGTTTCGCAAGCGTCTGTATCAACCCATGTTACGTGAAACTCAGTTCGGAACTCCTGCGAGACACGAGTGTCAAGGTGTGTTCGGTGATCGGATTCCCGCTTGGCGCCACCTCTTCCTCGGCGAAAGCCCACGAGACCGTGCAGGCCATCCAGGACGGCGCACGGGAAGTGGACATGGTGATCAACGTAGGAATGTTGAAATCAGGGGAATATCCGTACGTTGAGAAGGATATCCGTGCCGTGGTGCAGGCGGCGAGGAGTCACCGCGTCCTGGTCAAGGTCATCCTCGAGACGGGATTATTGACGGATGAGGAAAAGGTGAAAGGCTGCATGCTTGCGAAGCGGGCGGGGGCAAACTTCGTGAAAACCTCCACGGGATTCGCCAAAGGGGGAGCGACGGTGGCCGATATCGCCTTGATGCGCAAAGTGGTCGGTTCGGCTTTGGGGGTAAAAGCCTCCGGGGGTGTCCGATCGCAGGCGGAGGCCCGGGCGCTGGTCGCCAGCGGCGCCGACCGTATCGGCGCCAGCGCAAGTATCAAGATCGTGACGGGCGAACAGGAAGCCGCCCCTTCGACGTATTGAGTTATGACTATGACTTTTAATCCCTGCTTGCGTACCACCCTACTTGTTTTGCTTGCGGTCCTGATCCTGAGCGGATGTGGTTCCTCCAATCAGACCGGAACAACAGTCGGGTCCGGCTCTCCTGGAAGTACAGCGGACGGTTCTGCCGCAACGGATTCTTCACAGCTCGATTCTCTCCGGGCAAAGCGAGGGGGCTTTACGTCGAAACAGGATACGGTGCTAGCCTCCGTGGTCAAAACCTCGGGATCTTGGAGCAGGACGATCAAGCCGATTGAGCGCCCGGAGAACCCGGCGTATACCGTCCAGGTGGGTGCCTTTGCGAGGACGACGTACGCTCTTCAATCGCAAAAGCTCGCCAAGGACCGTTTCCCTTCCCTCCCGATCTTCAACACTTTTGAACCCTTTGACAGGCTCTACCGGGTGCGCATCGGGAAGTTCAATAGTTGGAGGGGGGCGGATTCACTGAGAAAAGCGATGGTGAAACAGTACCCCGGGGAGTATAGCGAATCTTGGATCAACTATATCGCACAATGACGGCTCACAGGTTCCTCACGCTCTGGATGGCGGCGGCTGTTGTTCTTGGAAGTTGCGCCCCGACGGAACGTGCCAGGAAGGACGACGTTGTGCCCTCCTCCGAGGCGGCGCGACAAGGGCGTTCCCCCCTCCCAACCTACGAATCGAGCTTCAATCCTGCGGACTATGACGAATCGGTGGAAGAAGTACTCAGCTCACACGCCGCGCGACGCCAGACGATTCAGGAGGAATCCGGGAACGACAGCCTCGCACTGGAAATTGAATATTTGCAGGGATTTCGGATCCAGATCTTCGCGACGGCCAGCATTGATGAAGCAAACGCGATGAGAACAACCGCCTCCCAAATTGTGGGCGGCGACTCCCTCTATGTGGTTTTTGATCCCCCCGTGTACAAGGTGCGTCTGGGCGATTTCACAACACGCATGGATGCAAGCAAGCGGCTCTCGACCCTGGTGGACAGAGGATTTCCCGATGCGTGGGTGGTCAATGACCGGATCATTCGGCGCAAGCTGATTCGCGTGAAGCCGTAACAACCGGAGTGGAAGAGTCGGAAGAAACAGAAAATTATCGGCAGTCTGAAAAACACCAAGCCCGCGGTCTCCCGCGGGCTTGTTCATGATTGTTCCCATCTCAAGTTCGCAGTTGATACGTCAAGCGCTCTGCGTCGCGTGTCAATTTGCCATCCGTCTGGCAGGTCGTTCCGTAACACTTTCTCTACGCTACAAAGACACCAAGGGTTTGGCGAAAGAACCGGAAAGTGCCTGGTGTTCAAAATTGGATCTACGCTTAAACGACAAGCACAAAAAAAACATAGATCCAAATTGTGGCACGCTACGCGTGCGTCATCAGTAGGGCCTCCGGCTGTGCCCCTGCCTGCCGGCACCTGTCTACCGACAGGTAGAGGCAGGTTGCTGGCGATACTTTTCGACCAGGTCTCTAAACAACCCCCTCGTACATCTTTTCGATAACCGTGGAATATTTCTGTTCCACCACTTTCCGTTTTACTTTCATCGTCGGGGTAATTTCACCGTTTTCGACCGTTAAGGCCTGGGGGAGAAGCTCGAACCGTCGTACACGCTCAAAACTGGGAAGGTCTTTCTGGAGGGATTGGATTTCTTGATCATATAACTTCCTGATCTCTGCCATCTGTGCGAGGTCCGAGTCAAGGGAGAACGAAATGCCAAAGTTCTTGGCGTACTCTTTCAGGTTCTCGAACTCCGGCACGATCAATGCCGTCAGGAACATCCTCCCATCCCCGATCAGGACAAATTGGTCAATGTACTTACAGGTGAGGAAGAGGCTTTCGATCGGTTGGGGGGCGATATTCTTCCCACCGGAACTGACAAAGAGGTGCTTCTTGCGATCAGTAATCATCAAATGCCCCTGCGCATCGTACGTCCCGATATCCCCGGTATGGAACCACCCGTGCGAATCGATCGCCTCAGCTGTTGCCGCGGGGTTGTTATAGTATCCACTCATAATGTTGGGTCCCTTGGCGAGGATCTCCCCGTCTTCCGCGATCTTGATCTCCACCCCGGGGATCGGCTTCCCGACCGTCCCGAACTTATAATCATCCAGCCGGTTGGCGGTCAGGACGGGGGATGTTTCGGTTAACCCGTATCCTTCGATAATAATAATCCCCATCGCTTCAAAAAACTCTCCCAACGCCTGCGGCAATGCGGCGCCGCCAGAAACGAAGAAGCGGATCCGACCTCCGGTCCGCTTCTTGAGCTTGTGGTACACTAATTTGTCTGCCAGCACGTGCTGTGCTTTGAGGGCCGGGGAGACAGACCCGGATCGGAGCGCCTGCGCGTACTGTTTCCCCACCGACAGCCCCCACTGAAAGATCTTCCGGCGGAGGGCGGGACTGGAATCGACCTGTTTCATCACGCGGCTGTGAATGCGTTCAAAGAGGCGGGGGACCGTGGTCACGATCGTCGGTTTGATCTCCAGGAGGTTATCACGGACGGTTTCAACGCTTTCGGCGTACGCTACCGTTGCGCCGCATGCCATGGCAGTGTAGTATCCTGCCATTCGTTCGAACGAATGACAGAGCGGTAGAAAGGAAAGCAGCGTATCTTTGTCGTTGAACGGAATGGTATCGGCGGCGGATTTGATATTGGAGACAAGGTTGGTGTGGGTCAACATCACCCCCTTGGGATTCCCTGTCGTACCGGACGTATAAATGATGGTGAGAAGATCTTCCGGTTTCGGCGAGGCCAGGGATTCCTGGAAATACGCCGGATGCTTCTTCTCAAACTCCTCCCCCAGCCGGTACACATCGCTGAAGCCATAGACACCGGCCTCGCCCGCCTCTGTTTTCGGATTCATCATCACCGTAGAACGGAGGCTCGGGACTTCGGATTTGATCCTGGTAACCTTGGCCAATTGGAAGGGATTGGAGACGATCGCCAGCTTGACCCCGGCATCGTTGAAAATAAACTCAATCTGTTTCGGTGTCAGGGTCGGATAAATGGGAACTCCGACGGCACCCAGGCAGACGATCGCCATGTCGGCGATGATCCATTCCGGCCTGTTCTCCGCGATGATCGCCACTCTATCATGTTTGGCGATGCCGAAGGAGGCGAGACCGAGAGCGAACCGCTCGACGTTGCGGCGGTACTCAGTGAAGCTGATGGGCAGGTACTGTTTTTCCACCTTATGCATCAACATCGGCCGCCGGTCAGCAGCGAAACGTTTCATCACTGCGTCGAACATCTCCGCAATCGTCGAAAATTCTACGGCAACGGGCATGGATGAGGCTCCCGGATCATGGAAGGTGTTATCATGGGGACAAATTAAACGAACGCTTGCTGTAGATGCAAGACCAAAGAAGGCTTCGGACTCCTACGGTTTCGCTCCGTGGGGATCGGCGGACCCCTATTTTCAACTTAAACTATTAGGAATGCCAATGACAAAACCCAGGGATCACGCCCACCCCCCCACCCAGGGTGGGTCATGGGGGACGACCGGGCAATCACATCACTATTTAGACTTCCTAAGGATTTTAGCACTCCTATGTGGGTAACTCCCTCCTTATGTCAAGTTAAATTATAACCAATATTCTCCTCTCCTAATTTTTAACTTGACAAAGCTTCCGCAACCGCTTATATTCACATCCAGTTGCGCCTACAAACAATCTGATTTTCTGTTCTTTACCCCCCAAACACTCGACTGTGCAATTCGGGCGCTGAGCTGAACGGCGAGTGTTACCCTCCACCCGGAGGGGTCATCCTCTTACTACTAGATAACGACCTAACCCCCCCGGCAGGCCGCCCCTGCTGAAGGGTAGTCTTTTTTTCGAGTTTACTAATACCACCAAGATCCACCATTGTGAGAAGGAGTCGCACCTATGATTGAAAAAGATACAATGCCCGCACCGGCTGTAGACCAGGCAGCAGATACGACCACCCAAAGGAAAGGGCTGACCTTTGAGCGGTATTTCACAAAGCCGGGAATCCATCCTTTTGATGAGATAGAATGGGAGTTTCGCACTGCCGTTATATCTAATGAGAAGGGTGAGAAGATCTTCGAGCAGAAGGACGTGGAAATACCGAAATTTTGGTCGATGACCGCCACCAACGTGGTCGTTTCCAAGTACTTTCATGGAAAGCTTGGAACGCCGCAGCGAGAGCGGAGCGTCAAACAACTTGTCGAGCGCGTCGCCCGCACGATCGCGAAGTGGGGAGTCCAGGGAGAGTATTTCGCCTCCAAAGAAGATGCCGATGTCTTTTATAATGAGCTGACGCATCTGCTGGTCAACCAAAAGATGTCGTTCAACAGTCCGGTCTGGTTCAACGTCGGGAACGAAGAGCATCCCCAATGCTCTGCCTGCTTCATCAACTCCGTCCAGGATTCCATGGACTCGATCCTCACGCTTGCCAAAACCGAAGGTATGCTCTTTAAGTGGGGATCCGGAACCGGCTCGAACCTCTCCACGCTGCGCTCATCGCGGGAAAGCCTCGCCGGTGGTGGCACCGCTTCCGGACCGGTCTCGTTCATGCGCGGCTTCGATGCGTTCGCCGGTGTCATCAAGTCGGGGGGCAAAACCCGCCGCGCGGCAAAGATGGTGATCCTGAATGCGGACCATCCGGATATCACGGACTTCGTCAACTGCAAAGCGGACGAAGAGAAGAAAGCATGGTCGTTGATCGAAGCAGGATACAACGGCGGCTTCAACGTTCCGGGCGGAGCCTACGACTCGGTCGCCTACCAAAACGCCAACCATTCCGTCCGTGTGTCCGATGAATTCATGAAGGCTGTGCTCGAGGACAAGGAGTGGGTGACAAAGGCCGTCACCTCGGGGAAACCGATGGAAAAATTCCGCGCCCGCGACCTTATGCGCCAGATCTCCGATGCCGCATGGATCTGCGGCGATCCGGGCATGCAGTACCATAGCACCATCAACGCGTGGCACACATGCCCCAACACCGCGCCGATCAATGCCTCCAACCCATGCAGTGAGTACATGTTCCTGGACGACACAGCCTGCAACCTCGCCTCCCTCAACCTGATGCTGTTTCGTCGCGAGGATGGCGAGTTCGAGGTCGAATCGTTCCAGAAGGCCGTGGAGATCACCATCACCGCGATGGAAATCGAAATCGATAATGCAAGCTACCCGACCCCTGCCATCACCCAGAACAGCTTCGACTATCGTCCGCTTGGGCTCGGATACGCAAACCTTGGCGCCCTGTTGATGGCGCGAGGCCTTGCCTATGACAGCGACGAAGGACGTTCCTACGCAGCGGCCATCACGTCGCTGATGTGCGGTGAAGCCTACAAACAGTCGGCGGTTGTCGCCGGTGTCAAAGGTCCCTTCAAAGGATTCGCCATCAACCGGGAACCGATGCTCAACGTCATGAAAAAGCATGGCATCCATGCCGAGCGCATCGACAAGACCGTCATCCCGGAGGACCTCTGGACCGCCTCGAGAAATGTTTGGAAGGATGTGGTGAAGGTTGGCTCGCAGAACGGCATCCGGAACTCACAAGCCACCGTCCTCGCACCCACCGGCACCATTGGATTCATGATGGATTGCGACACGACGGGGGTCGAGCCTGATATCGCCCTGGTGAAGTACAAAAAACTCGTCGGCGGCGGCTTGATGAAGATCGTCAACCAGACCGTCCCCGAAGCCCTGGAGAAATTAGGCTACGACGACGAGCAAGTCGAGCATATCATCGCCTACATCGACAAGAACGATACAATCGAGGGGGCGCCGCACCTGAAGGAAGAACACATCTCCGTGTTCGATTGCGCCTTCAAACCGGCCAAGGGCGAACGCTCCATCCAATATATCGGACACATCAAGATGATGTCGGCTGTCCAACCCTTTCTCTCAGGCGCAATCTCCAAGACAGTCAACATGCCGACCAACGTAACGGTCGAGGATATCGAGCAGGCCTATGTCGAGGGATGGAAACTCGGCCTCAAAGCCATCGCAGTCTACCGTGACGGATGCAAGCGCACACAACCCCTCAGCACCTCTCTGGACTCCGAGAAGAAAGAGGAGCGGAAGGTTCTGCCCCCACGCCGACGCCTGCCCGACGAGCGCCAGTCCATTACCCACAAGTTCAGCATCGCCGGACACGAGGGGTATATCACGGTCGGGATGTTCCAAGACGGTATGCCGGGTGAGGTCTTTATTACGATGTCCAAGGAAGGGTCCACAATTTCCGGACTTATGGACTCCTTCGCCACTTCGATCTCGATAGCGCTGCAATACGGCGTGCCGTTGAAGGTCTTGGTGGATAAGTTCAGCCATGCCCGGTACGAGCCCTCCGGTTTCTCGAATAATCCTGAGATCCCCATCGCTAAGTCTATTAGCGACTATATCTTTAGGTGGCTTGGACTCAAGTTCTTGCCCAAAGAAGACGCCCCTTCGACCGCTCCCCCGGCGAACGAGGTGTCGTCTCCCGCTGCACGGGTGAAGGCCAAAGCCGAGGCCGCTTCGAAAATCTCTGCCATCGAGAGAAACGAGAAGGTGGTCTTTGACACCCAATCTGATGCTCCCCCATGCCACGAGTGCGGAAGCATTATGATCCGGAGCGGAAGCTGTTACAAGTGCCTGCAGTGCGGTTCGACCAGCGGGTGCTCGTAAATCTGATCGCTGCTGTATTGTCGTACTTTGGAAATCGGCACGTTCAACCCTGGACGTGCCGGTTTTTGTTTCTACCAGGCATCTTGCTTCTTACTACCTTATCCCCTATTCTCTTCCCATACTTTTTTCACTGTCACAACAAACCCGGTGAGGTCCACTCATGAGATCATTTCTTCTTAAGCTTTCTCCCTTCCTCCTCATTCTTACCCTTGCCCCGGCTCAGCAACAACTCTCTGAAGCTCAACTCAAGGCCAAAGCCCGGAAGTTCGCCAAACAGTTCATTCTTGTTGATGGCCATGTCGATATCCCTTACCGGCTCCGGCACAAGTGGGAGGATATCTCCAAACGGACCGAGACCGGGGACTTTGACTACGTGCGCGCGAAAGCCGGCGGGATCGATGCACCCTTCATGTCCATCTACACCCCCAGCGAGTATGAACAAAAAGGAGGAGCGAAAGCTCTCGCCGATACCCTGATCGATATGGTGTACGATCTGGCAAAATCCCATCCTTCGAAGTTCGCCGTCGCCAAATCGGTGGCCGATGTACGAGCGCAATTCCGCCGTGGACTGATCTCCCTTCCGATGGGCATGGAGAACGGCTCCCCCATCGAGAAGAACCTTGCCAACGTAGAATATTTCGCAGACCGCGGGATCCGGTACATCACACTCACCCACGGCAAAGATAACCACATCTCTGATTCGTCGTACGACACCACCCACACGTGGAAGGGACTCAGCCCCTTCGGCCGAAAGGTGGTGGCAGAAATGAACCGTACCGGCATCATGATCGATATCTCGCACGTGTCCGATGCCGCCTTCTGGGAAGTTATGAATGTTACCGCCGCTCCGGCGATCGCATCCCACTCCTCCTGCCGATACTTCACTCCGGGCTGGGAAAGGAATATGTCGGACGACATGATTAAGGCGCTTGCAAAAAACGGCGGCGTTATCATGATCAACTTCGGTTCGTCGTTCGTGACAGAGGATTACCGGCAGGCAGAAATGAAGATGGCGGCTGCCCTTGGAGCGAAGGGGATTACGTGGACCAGTCCCAACGCTGCGGAAGAAACCCGGGCCTACACAAAGAACAACCCGCTCCCCTTCCCGAATGTCTCGGATGTTGTGAATCACATCGACCATGTCGTGAAGCTCGTCGGTGTCGATCATGTCGGTTTCGGCTCCGACTTTGACGGCGTCGGAGATACCCTCCCGATCGGCCTGAAGGATGTATCACACTACCCGAATGTGATCGAAGAACTCCTCAAGCGCGGATATTCCGATGGAGATATCGAGAAGATTTGTTCCGGCAATCTCCTGCGGGTTTGGTCGGAAGTGGAACACACAGCCAAGAGGGTACAGCAACCATAAGACCCCCAGAACCCAATCGTTCGACTTTTGAAAAGGGAGGCCCGATGCACGCACAACGTTCCGTGGTTGTTCTGTTGATCCTATCTCTTGCGGCCTGTCTCAGTTCAGCGCAACAACCCAAAAAGCTCAAGGTCTATATCTCCGTCGATATGGAGGGAGTGGCTGGCGTCGTAACGGATGACCAACTCGGTCCCGGTGGGTTCGAGTACCAGCGCTTCCGGGAATTCATGACGCGCGAGGCAGTTGCGGCGGTGACCGCAGCGAAAGAAGCCGGGGCGACCGAGATTGTGGTGTCGGACTCGCATGGAAACGGCGAAAACCTGCTGATCGAGCAGTTCCCCAAAGACGTCCGCATTATCCGGTCATGGCCGCGGCGACTTTCCATGATGGCGGGAATCGATGAGACCTTCGACGCGGTCGTCTTCCTCGCCTATCATTCCTCCACCAATAACAAAGAAGGCGTGCGAGCCCACACGTTCTCCAGCGCCCGGTTGTCCCGGGTCGCCGTGAACGGCATCGAAATGACCGAAGGGGCATGGAATGCGGCCATCGCCGGACACTTCGGGGTCCCGGTTGTCATGATCTCGGGCGATGACGCCGCGATTGTTGAGGTCCGATCGCTCCTCGGCAATATCGAAGCTGCCGAGACGAAGAAGAGCCTTGGGTTCCACTCAGCCAGCACCCTCACCCCCCAGGCTTCCGCCGATCTGATCGCTGAGAAAGTCAAATCGGCCTTGAAACGCGTGAAGGAGTTCAAACCCTACAAGCTCCAGGCTCCCCTGACGCTTGATGTGAGTTTCAAGAACTACCGCCCTTCGGAGGTCCTGGCGTATCTGAAGGGGGTTGATCGCCCCGATTCCCATTCTATCCGCTATCAGGCGAATAGCATGCTGGATATCTCGGATTTCATGCTCGTTGTAACAAGCTATACCATCGGATTGGAACCTTGAGAACCATGCGAACAACTCTTGCGATTGCCCTTTCTTTTGCCCTTACCGTGCCGGCTCACCCTCAGACAAACGACCGACCGCGCCTGCGTGACCTCGGTGTGGAGGTCGGGATCTTCCGGACCGGAAAGCTCAACGCCATCACGGACGTTGAGGGTGTGCACGTGGGCCAGGTGACGTTGAAGGAGGCGGACAACATCAGGACAGGCGTAACAGCCATCCTCCCGCATACGGGGAACCTCTTCCAGGAAAAAGTCCCCGGAGCGATCTTTGTGGGAAATGGCTTCGGGAAACTGGTCGGGGTGACACAGGTGGCTGAGCTGGGCCAGATCGAAACACCGATCCTCCTGACGAATACCCTGAGTGTCTGGGAAGTTGCCAACGGCATCGTCGATTACATGATTGCACTCCCGGGGAACGAGAATGTCCGATCCATTAATCCCGTCGTCGGGGAGACAAACGATGGAGGGTTGAACGATATCCGCGGCAGGCATGTGAAGCGGGAACATGCTCTCACAGCTATTCGCGCGGCAAACGCCGGTCCGGTTGAAGAGGGAAGCGTCGGCGCCGGAACAGGAACGTCCGCATTTGGATGGAAGGGGGGAATCGGAACAAGTTCACGGATCCTTCCCCCGCGACTCGGCGGCTTTACGGTCGGCGCCCTCGTTCAAACCAATTACGGCGGAATCCTGGATATTGTCGGCGTGCCCGTGGGAAAGGAACTCGGTCGTTTCGGCTTCAGCAACCAACTCGACTACAGTGGCGACGGATCCTGTATGATCGTCGTCGCTACCGATGCTCCGCTCGACAGGGCTCAATTACAACGGCTCGCAAAGCGGGCACCACTTGCACTGGGACGAACCGGCTCAGCGATGAGCCACGGAAGCGGGGACTACGTTATTGCATTCTCCACGGCGGGCGATGTGCGCATCAGACCCAACGCGGAGCGCATCCAGCACGTCCCTCGCCTCTCGGAAGACGATCTCTCTCCCCTGTTCCAGGCCGTGGTGGAGGCAACGGAGGAGGCTGTTTACAACTCGTTGTTGAAAGCGACGACGATGACCAATGCGCAAGGAAGACAAGTGGAGGCCCTGCCGGTGGAACGGGTGAAGGAGCTTCTGAAGAAGTATGGGAAGGTGAAGTAACTTCTGAGACCGCCGTCGCAACAGCCACGTGAAGGAGACAAACAATCCTCCCGCCGGGAGGATTTGTTGTTTTACGCAGGGACCCCTTCGCGTTCCATCATCTCGATGAACTGCGAGAAGAGATAATCGCTATCGTGGGGACCGGGGGATGCTTCGGGGTGGTACTGGACGCTGAAAAGAGGAAGTTCTTTATGGCGGAACCCTTCATTGGTGTTGTCATTGAGGTTGACATGCGTGATCTCAATTTCTGAAGGGTTCAACGAGGCGGGCTCAACGGCAAAGCCGTGGTTCTGGGAGGTAATTTCAATCTCATTTGTGCGGAGATTCTTCACGGGGTGGTTTGCCCCCCGGTGGCCAAACTTCAATTTGAAGGTCTTCCCTCCCAAGGCCAGTGCAAGCAACTGGTGACCCAGACAGATCCCGAAGATCGGTTTCTTGCCGATCAGTTTCTTGATGTTCTGGATCCCGTACCGGACCGCGGCCGGATCTCCCGGGCCGTTCGAAAGAAAAATTCCATCGGGATTCATCTCCAGCACCTGGTCTGCGGGAAACGATGCCGGGACGACGGTGAGTCGGCATCCGTGGGACACCAGTCTCCGCAGGATGTTCCGCTTGACGCCATAATCATAGACGACCACATTCCAACGCTTCCCGTTCAGTTTCTTCTGAAGTTCCGGCTTCAGGGCAAACAGCGTCTCGTCCACGGCGGTCCATTCATACGGCTTTTCAGTCGTAACCACTTTGGCAAGATCCAGTCCATTCATATCCGCGGATTGTCGGGCCTTCTCGACAAGGCTTTTGTCGTCCAAATCGACAGTGGAGATCACCCCCCTCATCGCCCCGACAGTCCTGATGATCTTCGTCAACATCCTTGTGTCAACCCCCTGGATCCCCATGATACCGTTTTTCTCAAGCCAATCGCCGAGGCTCCCGGTCGCACGGAAATTGCTGTAAAAATCGAAGTATTCCTTCACTACAAACCCTGCTACCTGGGGTTTCGCGGACTCAAGATCTTCAGCATTGATTCCATAATTCCCGATCAAGGGGTAGGTCATGGTCACGATTTGACCGGCGTAGGACGGATCGGTCAGAATCTCCTGATAGCCCGTCAGGCTCGTGTTAAAGACCACCTCACCGGTTGTCTCCCTGGCAGCACCAAATGCCTCCCCGGTGAAGACCGTGCCGTTTTCCAATGCTAGCTTTGCTATCAAGAAATGTCTTCCAGCTTCTTCTTGTGAGGGGAACTTTTTTTGCGGGACGCAAGATAGGAAGATTTGCGCGGCAATGCAAATTCGATCCTCCCGGAAGTCTCACCCATCCGGCTGTGTCAACAAGAAGTCGAGCTGTTCTCGCATGAAGCCAGGGTACTGTTCTCCGTCAATCTCACGGCGCCGGTCAAAGGAGTAAGGAAACTTCATCGAAAGTTCAGTTGTAGTTGGGGGCAGAGTTGTCTATCTTTCTCCTCAGGTGGCTAAAAGGTATCCTGCCATTGGCCGTTTATCACCTTGACAACCTTTTCAAAAATTGTTATTTTTTAGCCTGAAAATCAGGGGTTTTTGAATGGTACCGCCGGTCAACAATGAACAGTTATCCGAGCGTGAGCGGGATATATTGCGCCACGTCGTGCATAACTACATTCAGACCGCCGTGCCCATCGGGTCGCGCTATATTTCCAAGCGATTCGAAAGACAGCTCAGTCCGGCAACCATCCGCAACGTCATGGCTGACCTGGAGGACCTCGGGCTTCTCTCTCACCCGCACACGTCAGCAGGCCGCGTTCCCACGGACCTTGGGTATCGCTACTATGTCGACTTCCTGATGGAGGTCAATGAGCTTTCTGCGCACCTCAGGGAGGATATAGAGAAGCAGCTCGATGCGTCCATCGGCGGTGAAACGCTTCTGCGGGAAACTTCGAGACTCCTCGGTAAGATCACGAAGCAGTTGAGCATCGTTTCCTCCCCGCACATCGCCAGCGGGGTGTTCGAAAAGCTGGAACTCATTCCGATCGCCGCCTCGAGGCTCCTCGTGGTCATTTCGATCCGGTCGGGACTCGTGAAAACCATCATGCTGGAGGTGGGGGTGGAGATCCCCCGCCAATCGATAGAACAGATCAACAGGCTGCTCAATGAGAGGCTGGCAGGGTTGACATTGCAGCAGATCCGGGAGACGTTTGCGGAGCGGGTCAGGGATTTCCAGGATGACAAGACCGGACTTGTACGACTGTTCATCGACTCGGTCGACAAACTGTTCGACGATGTGAAAGAGCATGACAAGGTCCACATCTCCGGAACCCAGAATATCATCGACCAGCCCGAGTTTGGCGACCCGCGAAACTTCCGGAGCGTCATTGAACTCATTGAGAATGAGGACATCATCGTTCATCTCCTGGAAAAACACGACGAGCTCGAAAAAGATTTCGTGATCACCATCGGGGCGGAAAACAACGAGCAGAAGGCCCGGGATTACAGTGTCGTCACTGCCACGTACCATGTCGAGGGGGTGATGGGGCGCGTTGGCGTTATCGGCCCGCGACGCATGGACTATGCCAAAGCAGTCCCTCTCGTTGACTACGTCGCAAAATCCATTGCACGACTCTTAGGAACAAAGTAAGGACGTATGGAAGAGCAAGAACAGATAAGACAACAACCGCAGCAGGATGAACCCGGCAAGACAACCGAGCAGGACCAGGCTAAAGCCGGGGCGCCGGGTACTCTTGCCGCGAAGCTGGCGGAGGCCGAGAAACAGATCGAACAATATAGAGATCTGCTCCTGAGAAAAGCGGCCGAGTTTGACAACTTCAAGAAGCGTGTCGAAGGAGACGGTATCACAATGGCCCGGTTCGCGAAGGTGGACCTCCTGACCGAACTTCTCCCCGTCGTGGACGATTTCCATCGTTCCATGAAACTTGTGCGGGAAAGCAAAGATTCAGGAGCCGTTGCCCGTGGCATCGAATTGATCCAGCAAAAGCTGATGAAATTCCTCGAGTCCCAGGGTGTGAACGCCATGGAAACCGTCGGGAAGGAATTCGATGTCCGGTACCACGACGCCCTTCTTCAGGTGCAGCGGGATGATGTCCCGCCTCATACCATCGTCGAAGAAGTGGAGAAGGGGTACTTCCTCGGTGATCGTGTCATCCGTCATGCCAAGGTGGTCGTTTCCACCTCCCCCACCGGCGATTCGGGGGAGCCCGTTCCTGCCCCCTCCTCCGGGGATGAAAAGAACCAGGCGGAAGGAAACTAGGGCGAAGCAATGGCAAAACGAGACTATTACGAAGTCCTGGGGGTTCCCCGCGCTGCCTCGCCGGATGAAATTAAAAAGGCGTACAGGCAACTGGCGATGAAATTTCACCCGGACCGCAATCCGGGTGACAAAGGGGCGGAAGATAAGTTTAAGGAGGCCGCTGAAGCGTACGAGGTATTGGGAGAGCCCGACAAGAGGCAGAAGTACAACCAATTCGGCCACGAGGGGATGCGCGGAACGAACTTCCGCGAGTATCACGACATCAATGATATCTTCAGCTCCTTCGGCGATATTTTCGGGGGGGGAATGGGTGGGAGCATTTTTGACGAAATGTTCGGTTCCACAGGCCGCTCGCGCCAGCGAAGATCCCACCAAGGTATTCCGGGATCCGATTTAAAGGTGAAAATCCGGCTCACGCTTGAAGAAATCGCCACGGGGATCGAAAAAAAGATCAAAGTGAAGAGGCAGAAGACCTGCGATACCTGCCACGGTTCCGGGGCAAAAGCGGGAACGGGCTCCTCCACGTGCAAGCAGTGCAACGGCAGCGGCGAGTTGCGGCAGGTTTCGCGATCGATGTTCGGACAGTTTGTGAATATCACGACCTGCCCGATCTGTTCCGGCGAGGGGAAGATCGTTGAGGATCCGTGCAGGACCTGTTCTGGCGAGGGACGCGTTCAGGGTGAGAGCACCATTAAAGTGACGATCCCCGCGGGGGTCACGGAGGGAAACTATATCCCCCTCCGCGGTCAGGGCAATGCCGGCCAACGCGGCGGTCCTGCGGGAGACCTCATCGTTCTTATCGAAGAGCAGCCGCATCAATATTTTACGCGGAACGGCGACGACATCGTATATGAATTGAACGTCGGTTATCCCGTGGCGGTACTCGGGGACGAGGTGGAGATCCCGACGTTGACCGGCAAGGCCCGGTTGACAATCGACCCGGGAACTCCCGGCGGAAGAATTCTCCGTATGCGCGACCGCGGGATCCCACATCTTAATAGCCACGGACGCGGCGACCAGTTGGTTCGAATTAACGTGTGGGTTCCCTCGAAGCTCAACAGCAAGGAAAAAGAGCTCCTCAATCAGCTCTCCACGATGGAGCACATCACGCCGAACGAAGAAGAACGACACGGGAACAATAAAGGCTTTTTTGGAAAGGTCAAAGACGCTTTCTCGTAGGGCTTATGTGGGAACGGATGAAAGAATGGGCAGCCCTGACCAGGACGGAACAACGAGTCATCCTGGTCCTTGTCGGCGCGCTGTTGGTGGGGGCGGGAATCAAGTTCTTCCGGCAGGCCTTCCCGTCTGTCCGGCAGTTTGAGTACCAGGCATCCGATAGTACATTCGCGGCGTTGAATGATCGCATCGAAGAGGATCCGGGCGGGGGGCAACCGGAAGCAACGTCAGGACCGATCAACATCAACACCGCCTCGAAGGCCGCCCTGATCAAGCTCCCCGGAATCGGGGAGGTGATGGCGGAGAGGATCATCCTGCACCGGGAAGATGTCGGACCATTCCAGTCTGTTGACGAACTCGTTATCATCAAAGGCATCAGCAAACGGCGTGTCGAACAACTTAGGCCACTGATCACCGTCCACTAGCCGATTTCTCTATTCACTCCAGGGAGGTACAATGTCCGTCTACCACCAAGCAAAAGGCTCAATTGTCCTGAAACTCGTTATTGCACTCCTCGCAGGCGTGCTGCTGTGGGTCCTCTACGAGCCATACCAGATTCGAGAGCAGGAAGATCACTTTCGGCGGGAATCGCGGGTCCGAATGCAGAACATCCGCAGTGCACAGTTGAAACACATTGAACTCCGTGGTACCTACTCCCGATCGATCTCCGAATTATTAGAGTTTGTCAAAGCCGGGCTGGCATCGGACACGCTGAACGCCGCCATTTTCAAACCGTTGACCAGCGGCACCTTCGTCCCGGAATCCCTCCTCTATTCACCGAAGACGTGGAAACTCTGGGAACTCTCCGTTACGGATACCACGACGATCAAAAAGTGGTACGTGGAAGACCCAAATGGTTATGGTTCGATCGGGACGCTCTCGGACGACTCGAAGGTCAACAAGGCTTCCTGGGAAGAATAAACCCTCCATCACAGCAAAAGGCGATGACGGCAGATCTCCCGCCCGGCAGGCGCGGCCCTTCCTCATCTGACGACTATGAAATCCACCAGACACGCAGGGGTTTCCTTCCTGAACGGGCAGATCCAGGTAGCAGAGATTGAGCACGGAAAGAAGTTGACTGTCACAGCGATGGGAGAACGATCGTGCTCCGTCGATTTTGCCGACGTGAACGGGAAGCTCTCGCAGGCTCATCCGGCGGTCTCCACCTTCGCCGACGAGCTCGGCGGGTTGCTCAAGAAGGAGAAGATCGATGCTGCATTTATTTCATTCGCTCTCCCCACGGAACCGGTCTTCATCAATGTCATCCCCGTTGATCGAACACTGGAGGGTCAAGCCCTCTCCTCCCACCTCCAGTGGGAACTGGAGCAATACGACCCGCCTATTCCCGTGAAAGATTGCATTATCAGCGCTCAACCGCTCCCGGGAGGGAACGACGAGGTCAATCACATGCTGATTGTCTCGGTTCACCGGGGGACCGTCGGCTTCCTGAAAAAGGCGGCGTCCGGCCTTAAGCCCGGGCTCAAGTTTATCGATATCGACCATTTCACTGCAGAGAAATCCCTGCGTATCAACTATCCGGAGTTGAAAGACAAAGCTGTGATGCTTCTCGGCTTGCGCCCGGGGCGCACAGACGCAAGCCTCGTACTCGGCGGAGAGGTGTGCGACCACCGGGCCTATGCGACCCCGGGGCCCCAGGAAGTCAAGGCGGCGGCAGGTCGTTACTTTGAAAATATCAGCAAGAAAGAAAGCGGAAAACCGGCAAAGGTGATTCTCCATGGCGTCGATGCGACGTACGGCATCATCTCCCTCATCCAGCATGAGATCGGGATTGAGACGCTCCCTTTGCACGCCGTGCGAAAGCTTTCACCCTCCAAGGCACTCAGCGAGGAGTACGGAAGCGAAAGCGCCCGGTTCGCCGCGGCCATCGGGCTGGCACTTCGAGCGCCGGCATGAGAATTATCGCGGGGGAGTTTGGGGGAAGGTCCCTCTCGACCGGTCGCGATCATTCCATACGTCCCACAACGGACCGGGCCAAACAAACCATTTTTGATGTCCTGACGAACCGGTTTCTCTTCGAGGGAATCCGGGTGTTGGATTTGTTCGCGGGCAGCGGCAGTTTGGGACTTGAAGCATTGAGCCGGGGCGCCAGCGAGGTGGTGTTCGTGGAGCAGGCAAAGACATCGCTCCTCGTGTTGAACAAAAACATCGCCGCACTCCGGTGCGAGGCGCACACCGTCGTTCACCAGGCCGAAGTGTTTTGGTTCCTGAAACAAACGCGGCGGCCCTTCGACCTGGTCTTTGTCGACCCACCGTACAACCTGGAGAATATCGGCACACTCCCCTCCGCACTCTTTCACTCTGCGGCAACGCGGGAAGGAACATACATCGTCATGGAGCACAGCAGGGAATCCGTGATCGACCTCCCGGAAACGATGTACGACGTCATCCGGAAACAGTTCGGCCAGACCATCGCCTTGATTCTTTGCACCAAACCGAAAGAGTCTCCACTACCCTCCGCAACGGAGTGAGGAAACATCATGAAGATCGCAATCTATCCTGGAACGTTTGATCCCATCACCAACGGACATCTCGATATCCTCGAGCGGGCGGTCAGGCTCTTCGACAGGGTCATCATCACGGTTGCGAAGAACCCCTCCAAGAAACCCCTGTTTGATCAGGAGGAGCGGTACACCCTGATCCGTGCCGCGGTCAAACGATATTCCAATGTTGAAGTGGACACGTTTGACGGACTGCTGGTGGAGTACGCAAAAAAGAAACATGCCACTGCCCTGGTGCGGGGCTTGCGTGCCATATCCGATTTCGAGTATGAACTGCAAATGGCGCTGATGAACCGGAAGCTCGACAGCACCCTTGAAACCGTTTTCCTTATGCCGAATGAAAAATATACGTATTTGAACTCAAGCATCGTTCGCGAAATCGCCCGCCTGGGAGGCGATGTCAGCGGCTTTGTGCCGGACGTAGCGTTGAAAGCCCTTCTACGGAAGCTTCAGAAAAAGAAATAGGTTGTTTTTGGAGCTCCCGGACCCTGGTTCAATCCATCACCACGCACACCTCACCAAGAGACCGTATCCTATGCGTTCCTTATCAAAAAAAGTCGCTTCTCTTGAAAAGTCCCAAACACTCGCCCTCTCAGCCCGGGCCAAAAAGCTCCAATCCGAGGGGATCGATGTCATCAGCCTGACAGCGGGCGAACCGGACTTTCCGACGCCGGAGATCATCAAGCAAGCCGGTATCAAGGCCATCCAGGAGAATTTTACAAAGTACACGGCAAACCAGGGGATCCCCGAACTCCTGAAGGCGATTTCGATCAAGCTTCAGAAGGAAAACGACATCCGGTTTGAGCCGTCCCAGATCCTCGTCTCCTGCGGTGCAAAGCACTCTGTGTATGGAGCACTCCAGTCGATCTGCAATAAAGGGGACGAAGTGATTATACCATCCCCGTACTGGGTCAGCTATCCTGAAATGGTAAGGCTCGTCGACGCCGTTCCGGTGCTTGTCAAAACATCCCCTGAGAACCAGTTCAAAATTACTCCCACCCAGCTCCGCAAAGCGGTCACGAAGAAGTCGAAAGCTTTCATCCTGAATTCGCCCTGCAACCCGACGGGCGCGGTCTATACGAAGGACGAACTCCTCGCCCTGGCCACGGTGTTCGAGAAAACGGGTCTCTATGTCATCTCCGATGAGATTTATGAGAAGGTCCTGTTCGATGGGGTTGAGCACTTCAGTATCGGCTCGGTGAACGCGATTCGCGAGCAGGTGATCACCATTAACGGTGTCTCAAAAGCGTACTCCATGACGGGCTGGCGGATTGGATACCTCGCGGCCGCCCGGGAGATCGTCGAGGGTGCGGAGAAACTCCAAAGCCAGATGACCTCCAACGCGAACTCCATTGCCCAAAAAGCCGCCACCGTCGCAATCAGCGGCGATCTGACCGCTGAAATCAGGATGATGGTGGGAGAATTCGATAAACGAAGGCAATTCCTGATCAGAGAATTCAATTCGATCAAGGGAATAGAGTTCATTTATCCAAAGGGGGCCTTCTATTTATTCTTCAGCGTCAAAGCGTACCTCAAGAGTGTTGTGGATGGAAAGAAATTGAAGACCTCGGACAACCTGTGTGAGTTTATGCTCACAAAGCACCACGTCGCCATGGTCCCCGGAACCGGCTTCGGCAATCCGGACTGGGTACGAATGTCCTATGCCTGCTCGATGCAGGATCTGGAAAAAGCTGTCGAGCGTCTCAAAAGAGGGTTTGGTGAACTGGCGCCAGATTGACATGCGGGATGCGAACTCCTTTTTCAGGCTTCCATGCCGTTCAGGAAGTCTCATGTAAGACCAAACAGGATTTATGCCAACCTACGACTATCTGTGTTCTGAGTGCGGCCATACGTTCGAAGAATTTCAATCGATGTCTTCAGAGCTGTTACTCGTGTGCCCTTCATGCGGGAAATCTTCGTTGAGACGCCTTCTCGGAGGCGGGGCGGGGATGATTTTCAAAGGGAGTGGATTTTACGGGACGGACTACAAGGGGAAAAGCGGGGAGGACAAGAAATCATCAGAGAAGCGGAATTTGGAGAAAAAGGAATCAGCGGGCACATCCCCGGGCGATACTACTTCAGAGAGCAAATCCACGGAGTCAACATCCCCAAAAGCCGGTTCTACGGGGGAAAGCAAGGAAAAAACAAGCTCAGGCTCCAAGGACTCTAAGGATCCTAAGGACTCCACAAAAAAATCCGGGCCAAAATAAAGCTTTCTTTCAGTGTCAACAAAAAAGCCTTGAGGATCTCAAGGCTTTTCTTATTCTATCCTATCTCAAAACCCTGTTTCTTTAGTATGATTGCGGCTCGTTTTGCCAGATCGACCGACTCAAAAGCCAGCCTGAATGTCCCCCCCGTCCCCTCCCGTATTTTCAAGAGCTCGATATCCTTGATGTTGATCGATGCCCGGTGCAGCGCCGTTGTCATCCGGGCAAGCATACCGGGTTTGTCCCTGACAAAAACATAGACCTCCGCCAGTGGCGCGACAAACCCCTTCATAGTCCTGGGAATGGAGTTCCGAAGTTCCCGGGCACGCCGGAACTTGCCCCGGAGGCTGCCGGTCCCGGATGGGCCCAGCAAAGCTGCGTACGTCTGCAACTCCCTGATCAGCAGTCGAAGCGATCGGCGGATGTACGGGGCATTCATCGGCAGGATGCTTTCCCAGATATCGAACCGGCTTGAGGCGATGCGCGTAAGATCCCTGAACCCTCCCGCTGCAAGCCGCAGATGCTTCCTTGCAGCGGGATGTTCCCTCCCTACGACATTCATCAATGCAACGGCGGTCAGTTGGGGAAGATGGCTTACCGCACTTGCGACCTCATCATGAGTACGGGCGTCGAGGATGATGACCCGGGCGCCCAGAGAGGCAAGAAATCCGGCCAATCGCGCGGGAACCCGCGAAGGCGTCTCCCGGACCGGAGTCAGGACATACATGGCATTTTCAAAGAGAAGAGGATGGGCTGCCTCAATACCCGAGATCTCCACACCGGCCATGGGATGGCCTCCGATGAAGTTCTTAGCAGGAAACAACTTCTCAGCCATCCGCATCACGGTCAGCTTGACGCTCCCTACATCGGAAACAATGGTCTCAGGAGAACAGCATCGGGCAAGAGCCGGAAGGAGTTTGACGATGGACGCCAGGGGTGCGGCAAGGAGGACAAGATCGGCGCCCGCGACCCCTCGGGCAAGGATTGGCTCCCCAGCGTCGATCGCTCCACGTCTCCGTGCTTTGCGCAGGACGGGGGGCGTATCAACCCCGGTGACCGTGACCGACGACCTGAAGCGTTGCTTGATCGCCAGCCCGAGGGATCCTCCAATCAGGCCGACGCCAACGATGGTCACCTTCGTAAAGTTCCGGGTATGAAGGGCGGAACGGGTCATGGGGTGGTCAGGAGCTCCCGGATGTCAGGCAATCTTCCGGCCAATGGCCTCGGCGATGATCCTCACCTCTTTCATCATCTGCGAGAATTGGTCGGGAAAGAGGGACTGCGCCCCATCTGATTTGGCGTGATCAGGATCGTTATGGACCTCGACGATGATCCCGTCCGCACCGGCTGCAACGCTCGCCCGCGCCATGGGGATGACTTTGTCGCGAAGGCCGATCGCATGGGACGGGTCGGCGATAATTGGAAGGTGGCTTTTCTTTTTCACAACGGGGATCGCTCCGATATCCATCGTGTTCCGGGTCGCGGTCTCGAATGTCCTGATCCCCCGCTCGCACAACATCACTTGTTGGTTGCCCCCGGAGAGGATATACTCCGCAGACATCAGCCACTCATCGATGGTGGCGGCGAGGCCGCGCTTCAGCATGATCGGCTTTGATGCTTTGCCCAGATCGCGAAGGAATGTGAAGTTCTGCATGTTGCGGGCCCCGACCTGCAGGATGTCCGCGTACTGTTCCACGAGATCGATCTGACTTTTGTCCATGACCTCTGTGATAACCTTCAAGCCGTACTTGTCGGCGGCGGCTCTCATGAGCTTCAACCCCTCTTCCCCCATCCCCTGGAACGCATAGGGCGAGGTTCTTGGCTTGAACGCTCCACCGCGTAAAATCTTCGCCCCCGCCCTGGAAACCGATTCCGCGATGGAAAAGATCTGTTTCTCGCTCTCCACGGAACATGGTCCCGCCATGACCACGACATCATCCCCTCCCACCTTGAGGCCCCCGATGTCGAACACCGACCCCTCACGCTTGAACGTCCTGCTGGCAAGCTTGTACGGTTCGGTGATGCGAAGCACCTCCGCAACCCCCGAAAGCAGCTGAATCTGCCGGTGATCGAAGTCCGGCTGCACTCCGATGGCCCCCAGGACGGTCTGGCGAATGCCGGTGGACCGGTGGACGTCGAATCCGTGCTCGTGGAGCACGCGGATGATTTCTTCTATTTGTTTTTCAGAGACACCGGGTTCAGTGACGACGACCATATTCTCTTCACGCGCTGATTGTGCTTGAGGATCAGAAGTTTAGGGAATCGATACCAATCTTGTGTTCATTTGTAACGGTCCAATCGAAATTTCTCGCCAAGATACAATTTCCGTGCTTCCGGGTCTTTGGCCAATTGCCTTGCGGTACCGGATTTCAGGATCCTCCCTTCGAACAGCAGGTAGGACCGGTCCGTGATCGACAAGGTCTCATGGACATTGTGATCCGTGATCAACACACCAATATTTCGCTTTTTCAGTTTTAGAACGATCTTCATAATCTCTTCCACCGCAATCGGGTCGATGCCGGCAAACGGCTCATCCAGCAACATGAACCTGGGGTCGAGGGCCAGAGCGCGCGCAATCTCCGTCCTTCGCCGCTCTCCCCCGGAGAGCACATATCCCTGGCTCTCTGCGATGTGTGTCAGCCCGAAATCAGTCAGGAGTTGCTCGCATCGTTGCAGCTGTTCGGTCTTCGGGCGGCCGCTCATTTCCAGCACAGCGAGGATGTTGTCCCGGACGCTCAACCTCCGGAAAATGGAGGCCTCCTGTGGCAGGTACCCCAGTCCCAAGCGGGCCCTCTGATACATGGGCATCGTCGTCATCTCCATCGCATCGACGATCACCTCTCCGCCGTTCGGACGCACCATCCCCACGATCATATAGAATGTCGTTGTTTTCCCCGCGCCATTGGGTCCGAGCAACCCGACAATTTCTCCCTGCCGGACCTCGATTGTAACGTCATTCACGACGGTCCGCTTCTTATACCGTTTGACCAACCCTTCCGCGCGGAGGGTCGAACCGGGGACTTTCGGAACCGGTGCCCGGCGTACGGCCGTGATTTTCTTCGTACGTTTAGTGATCGGCACTGACGATCTCCAGTCGCTCTCGTTTGGGACGATTTGAGATCCATCGAAATCCGTCCAGATTGTAAAGCATTTCTCGTCCCTCGATCATCGGTTCGGGAAAATACCGTCCTTCAACGCCTCCGACAATCCTGATGCGATCGGTCTTCCCCTCATCGAATTCGATCACGATCCTGTCCCCACTCGAGCGATTGGCGCCGTTCGGAACATGTTCCTCAAACAAATAGTACATGCTTACGGCGTTTCGTTCCGCCTCGATCCGCTCAAGCTTGTTCCCGGCAAACTGCATCACGATCTCTCTTCCGGTCAACTGGTCGAACCGCCTCGCCGTGGTTGAATCGGCCATCGAAACGGCCATTGCCCGTCCTTTCACATAGACGCTGTGCAACCGCTTTTCCAGCAGTGTCACCACGATTGAATCGCCGGAAACCTGATTCCCTTCATGCCAGACGACGGGGCGCTCGCGAAGGATCATCCGGTCTTGCTCCATCCGATAGATTGCCTCGCCGCAGCGGGCGGAAAAATCAGTCCGGGCCATCGCAACATTTCCCCGCGCGATGAACTGTTGAAGCGAATCACGGAAGGACTCCATGACCTCGCTGACCACCACAAGCGTGTCAATCCTTCCGTCTGAAGCGGTATCCACCTGCACCATCCTCGGGTTGCCACTGACAACCGCGTAGTTCAGTCGGTCAAAATTCACCAGGGAATCGCCGTACACCGTGAGATGATTTTCCGTGTTGATCACCCTGACATTCCCCAAGGCGATCGACTTCTCCTCCCCCTCAAAGAAGAGGAGCGTGTTGGCAGTCGTCAAGGAGGATGCATCGACGACGCGAACGTCGTCCATGAAACGTGCCCGCTTTTCCTCGGTAAAATACTCTCCGAAGCTCGCCGTCAGGACCATGGAACCCTTTAACAACCGAACGCCGTGTTTCATCTCCGAGCGCTGTTCGTTTCCAAAGTAGACAGCTTCCGGCGCGAGAAGCGTCACACTATCGCGCACGATCCTCACGCGTCCGTAGAGCTCCAACTTGTTCACAGCCATGTAACGCAAGGCCGAATCGCACCAGATTTTCACCACTTCCACGGGGGACGTCTGAACGATGTGGACATTCCCGATCAACTCCCGCACTTCCTGGTTCCCGACATACCTGACATTGAGAACGTCCGCTGAGCGAACTTCCAACAGCTTGCTCCCCTGCGCCGGAAGAGGGGCCGGAGAGAATAGCACCAAAAGGACAACGCCCCGGAAAACCAAGGATGCTTGTCTCATGTTATTCCGATTTCGCCTGCCCGGTCACACGGAAGATCCGATAATTCCGTAGTTGCTGATCCGACTCAAATCCCTTTCCCTGAACCTCTTCCCGTGGTGACGTGATGAACACGTATTCAGGAGTATGAATCCGCTGCGTGGCATGATCCCAAAAAAGTTTCTGTGTCCGCAACCGGGTGCTGTCATCAGAAAGCACGATCACATCTCCGGTTGCTTCGAGATTGTTGGTCAACTCGTCCACCTTTCCCTCGTCCGAGGTGAGCGTCGAAGTGTGCTTCGCAGAGTCCCCGTAAAAGTAGACCCGAACCCCCTGGCGCAGCAAGGTTTCACGCGGCATGTCGTACTTCTGGATATACCCTGCATCAATAACAGCCCGCAGCGTGCCGGAATCCGAAAGGACGATGGTGCTGTTCCAGCTTTCCTGCTGGGGGAGCGACTTGCTGTCAATGCTGGGAAGGACGGAGGGCTTGATTTTTTCTGCGCACCCCGCGAGCCAAAGCGACATCAACACCAGGAATACAGAGAGACATTTCGCTCCCCCGCTTTTCATCCGGTAGACTCCCCCCCAAGACCCGCCTTGACCAGATCGTGCAGGTGAACCATCCCGACCGGTCGATGGTGTTCATCCACAACAACCAGTTGCGTAATGTTGAATGCTTCCATCTCCTCCAACGCCACGGCGGCGAGCAGGTCTTTCCTGATCGTCTTGGGATTTGCCGTCATCGCGTCCTTTGCGACGAGTCCGGAAACGTCGGTCGTTCTCTGAAGAAGCCTGCGCAGATCTCCGTCCGTGATGATCCCGAGCAAGGCGCCCGCATTATTAACAACGCATGTCGCTCCAAGCCGTTTCGAGGTCATCTCCATGATGGCCTCCGAAAGTGGGATACTCTCGCGAACAACCGGGATGTTCTCCCCCCTCACCATCATTTCCTCGATCTTGAGCAGGAGACGTTTGCCGAGGTTCCCCCCGGGGTGGAACATGGCAAAGTCCTCCTTGGTGAACCCACGCCTGTCCAGCAAGGCTATCGCAAGAGCATCCCCCATGACTAAGGTCGCCGTCGTGGACGCCGTCGGAGCGAGGTCGTGCGGGCACGCTTCTTCTTTGACGCTGATGTCCAGCGTTAGATCCCCGTGTTTCGCCAGGTGGGAGTTGATATTCCCAACCATTGAAATGATCCTCACGCCGATGCGCCGAAACAGCGGGAGCAACTCCCGGATCTCCTCCGTGTCGCCGCTTTTCGAAATACAGATAACGACATCCTCCTTCCGGACCATTCCGAGGTCGCCATGAACGGCATCGGAAGGATGGAGAAAGATCGCGGCGGTGCCCGTGGAGGTCATCGTTGCCACAATCTTGCGTGCAATCAACCCGGATTTTCCGATACCGGTCACCACCACCCGCCCCGTGGATTGGAGGATAAGATCGACCGCTGCCTCAAAGCTCGCATCGATCTTTGCCTCAAGCGCAGCAACGGCCTGGGCCTCGACCCTGACGACTTCCTTTCCCTTCTCAACGGATTGGCTCATAGAGTTGTACGTTTCCAGAATGTTCTCAGGCGGCGAAGGAACGGGGTCCTCGTCGGCGTCGGAATCAAGATAGGTCGATCAAGCACGATTTTCGTCCTCAAACCGTTATAGGTCACGAATGCCTTGACCAGCTCGCGGTCTGAGTACCGTGGCAAATCCCGGAACAACCGGTTGGGGTCAAGCGCCACCTTCGGATCACGAATATGATTGTGCAACATCAACTCATTGTAAAAGTTGGTCACGGGAATAGGGTGATTGATACCGGACGAGGGATTGTGCACCCAAAGCCGTTGATCGCCGGCGCATATCGCCAGGGAGAATACCTTTCCGTCTTCCGAGCTCATCCCCGTTTCCCGTAAAGGCCCCCCGCAGGCCGGGCAGGGTGCGCCGGGAGACCAGGATGAAAGGGTCCATCGACCCTGTTCACGGAAAATCCCGGCTCCAGCTCCCCCCACACCTGCAATCTCAAACTCCACTTGATCCCCCAACCGCTCCCGGACAATGACCGAAAGGCTTCCTCCGGTCGTTTCCACCAAACCGAAAGCAAGCAACTGCGGTAAGGGAGATTCGATATCGGGCCGCTCAGTTTCGGCTGCAAGGATGTAGTTACCTTCCCCCCTTCTCCCGCGGGCCCGCACATTCCACCGATCCAGAAGGTCCCGATACGCGCGATACCCGGGACGATCCCCGGGCAAGACCCACTGAAGAAGTTCCCTCTCGAACGTGGTCAGACCACGGGGAAACGTTTCATTCCCGTCCATTCGACTTTTTACCTCACGGCAAGAATTTTCTCGATGACTTCCCGGACTGCTCCCTTTCCGCCGCTTCGCTTACACACGTACGCCACCGTCCGCCTCACCACCTCGAGTGCATCCGCCGGCGCGGCGGAAAAACCGACCTGCTGCAGAACGGGGAGGTCGGGCTCATCATCACCAATATAGGCAATCTCACTATCCGAAAAACCCAGCCTGCTTTTGATCTGATGATAGATCACGCTCTTCTCTTCGACACCCTCATGCACCTCGTCAATGCCAAGCTCCGTTGCACGTCGTTTCACAATTGCCGAGACGCGTCCTGTGATAATGCCAACCTTGATCCCCTCCCTTTGGGCCTTGACGATTCCGTACCCATCCTGGATATTGAACTTCTTTTGTTCATCCCCCGTGCCGGAGTAATAAACACCGCCGTCGGTCATGACTCCATCCACGTCGAGCAGGAGCAGTTTGATCCTTTTGAGGTTCGAGCGGTATGGTTTCTTTTTCGGCACGAATCTGTTTACGTTCGCGGGCGTCCAGCCATTTTTCTGACGGCGGCATCGATGGCGAGGACCTGCCGGACCAGAGTTTCCAGCCTGTTGAGCTTGAGCTGGCTTGCTGCATCGCTCAGAGCCCGCGGAGGGTCGGGATGAGTCTCCACGAACAACGCATCACATCCAGCCGCGACGCCGGCTCGTGCAATCGGAAAAATGAACTCCGGTTGTCCACCGCTCCTATTCCGATCCCCTCCCGGAAGCTGCACGGAGTGTGTTGCGTCCAGCACGACAGGATAGCCGGTCTGGCGCATGATCGCAAGTGACCGCATGTCGACGACGAGGTTGTGGTAGCCGAAAGTCGTTCCACGCTCAGTCAACAGGATGTTCTGATTCCCGGTACGGGCGACTTTCTCAGCTGCGAGGGCCATATCCTGGGGGGCCAGGAATTGCCCTTTCTTAATATTCACAATCCTTCCACTCCGTCCGGCCGCCTGCAGCAGCTCGGTCTGGCGGCAGAGAAACGCCGGAATCTGAAGAACATCAGCCACCTCGGCCGCTCCCCCCACTTCCTCGGGGGAATGAACATCGGTCAGGATGGGAACGCCAAGTTCCCGTTTCACTTCGGCAAGAATCTCCAACGCTTCCGCCATACCGATCGTGGAAAACGAACGCCCGCTCGTACGGTTGGCCTTCCTGTAGGATGCTTTGAAAATAAAGGGGATGCGGTACCGGCGGGCGATGCGGTCGATGATTCGCGCTGTCTTCAAAACCATGCGGCGGTTCTCCACAACGCATGGCCCTGCAATCAAAACCAGGGGGCTTCCACCACCCAGGGGAATATCACCGACGATAACTTTCAACAGCGTTGTACCCGGGTTATTGAGATTACCATAAAACTTAACTTACAAAAAAAAGGGAACACAATCAAAAAGACGGGGCCACGCAGCCTTGGTTGCATCTCCTTCGTTATTCACGTATTTTGAGCCGTGCCCTATGGACTCCATCCTGTGACACTGCGAGCGTACGCAAAAATCAATATCGGGTTACGTGTGATCGGCAAGCGCCCGGACCAGTACCACGCTATTGAAACGGTCTTTCATCAGGTCGACCTCTGCGATGAAATCAACCTTGTGCAGAACGATGAAGGAATCCACTTTAGCACGGACAGATCCGAACTTCCATCGGACAGAAGTAACCTCTGTGTACGCGCAGCCCAATTGATCCAGGACGTCACGGGAATCCACAGCGGGGTGGACATGACGCTGAGAAAGAGAATTCCGATCGGTGCGGGACTGGGAGGCGGTAGCGCCGACGCAGCAGCCGTCCTCAAGGGATTGGTCCGACTCTGGTCGCTGGATATCACCACGGATGAGCTGGAAGCACTTTCCTCCTCGCTGGGTTCGGATGTCCCCTTTTTTATCCGGGGTGGAACGGCGTACGCCACAGGCCGAGGCGAGATCCTGGAATCGATGCCGGTGACCATTCCCTACACGATCGCAGTCGTGACGCCACCGATTCAGGTTTCAACTGCATGGGCCTACGCTCACATCAGCCCATCGCCACGACAGACGGGGGAAAACCTGAAGGATTGGCTCTCAGCCCTCGCTCTTCCCCAGACAGACATAGAGAGCCGGTGTCGAAACGACTTTGAGCAAATCGTTTTTGCTGCGCATCCGCAAATTCGGTCAATCAAAGAGTCTCTCCTTCAGCGTGGTGCACGCCTTGCCCTGATGAGCGGCAGTGGCTCCTCGGTGTTTGGCTTTTTCCTTGAGCCGCATACCCTCGACGGTCTTGAGAAGGAATTTCCGCCTCCCTATCATTGCTCCATCACGAAACCATTCTTCAAGCCCACTCAGGACTGAACCGCTCTTGGCACAACGTCGTCACGGTCTTTCGCTATCTCTGCTCTCCCCTATCTTGCTCGTATTGTTTCTTGCACGAACCGATTCTGCGCGTGCCATTCAAGTCCGGGCACCCGGCGACACAACCAGGGCAATCTTACCGGACACCGCTGGGAGGGACCAGCTCCCCTCCCGTTTCATGGCGAATATCGGGACCATGAATCAGATGACGGACTCCTCTTCCCTGCTTCACAGTTCGCAATTCATTTGGACAGATGCACAACAAGGCGGGCCCGTCTTACAGTACGTTCCGGGAATATTCCTCCGCGAGCTCGGCGAATCCGGGCTACCGTCGCAGTTCCACGTCGATGGCATCGACGGTCGCGGGATTGCCGTGACGTTGGACGGCCGGCAGTTGAACGACCCATGGACGGGCACGTATGACCTCAACCTTCTTCCCCTGGAATATATTGAGCAATTCGAACTTGAAACGGGAAGCCGGTCCGGGTTCTACGGCAACAATGCCACCGGAGCTGCCATCAACGCGGTGACTCACCAGTACAACTCCAATAGTCCGATAACGAAAATCCGTTACATGCAGGGACCATTCGAACAGATCCTGACCGACGGCCTCTATACGCAGAATGTTGCCCGGGGGGTCAACGTTATGCTCGGATTTCAACGGACCGCGAGCGACGGACGGTACGCCAACTCCGAAAACGACGCCTGGAACGTCAGGACACGGGTGCGGTATAACTATTCCGACCGGTGGAATTTCTGGATCAGCGATCTCTATGCCCGATCGGTGACCGGAATCAACGGGGGTCTCGACGCGTCTCAGAGCCCATCCCTGTTTGATGAAGTTACCGCCGTTGTCAGAACGGAGGACGCTTCACAAACAACGTCCAGACGGGATGTGACCATGGGGGGTATTGCGAAGCTTTTTGCCGATACCACCGCAACCACGAGAGCCTGGATCTTTTACTCGACCATCGACCGCGAATACACGGAGGGGGACGAAGGTCCCGACTCGGTGAGGATTGTCGATAATACGCTCCTTTCTTTCTGGGGAGCGCAACTGGAGCAACGCATCGATCTCGGACACGCCAAGATCACCTTCGGGGGAGAGTTCGAACGCCGTTCTCTGGAAAAGAATCTCCAGATCCCTTCCGCGACAGACGAGTATGCGGCATTGAAGGCGCAGGCGTCTGTCTCCCCGCTTTCTTTTCTCACCCTGTCCGCCTTCGCCAGGGAAGAATTTCTCAGGGAACAAAATGCAATTTCCTTCGGAGCCTCCGCCAGCCTGAGCCTGTCGAACTGGCTCTCGTTCACCGCAGGATACTCCTCGGTCAACCGGTTCGCAACCATGCAGGAGTATTATTGGCAAACCCCGGCACACACCCACAGCGGCGGCCTCGCGCACGACCATGATACCGAGCAAGCGGGCATGGAACTGCACCGGCAGGCTGAGTTGGGAGTGCGGTTCCATGCAGAACCAGTGGCCGATTTTTCACTCTCCGGATTTCATCGAACCATCGAGGACGCGATCGTCTTTCAACCGCTTGCGTCGACGGGGATTTTCCCGACCGCGACCGTGGCAGTTCTTGACAAATCGGAAATTCGTGGCATCCACGCCGCCCTTCGTCTCCGGTACTGGAAAATCGAAGGGCGCGCAGCCGCCACTTTTTTGGATCATACACAAGACCAGGTGGAGGTTCGTCCCGTTCCTTCCATGACGATCCATGCAGAGCTTTCCTACCGGGACCTGTTTTTCGAAGGAGCACTGGAGGCAAAGCTCGGAATCCGGGTGAAGTCGCTCAGCTCGAACGATGGCCTGCAGTTCATCCCGCAGCAGTTGCTCTTCACACAACAATCCGCGGTGCGGCTCGCCGGATGGACGGCTCTCGATCTCTATACTGTCTTCAAATTGGGAGATACCTTCCTGACGGTTGCATGGGAAAACCCCGTCGATGTGAACTACATGATTACCCCCATTTACCCCATGCCCGGAAGTAATTTCAAGTTCGGGATCAACTGGGTGTTTCTGGATTAAACACCGTGACCGGAAAACCATGAACAACGTGATAACCGTGTTCGGCAGCTCACGGCCGATGGAAGGCGACCCGGAGTATCGTCAGGCGCTTGCCGTCGGTGAATCGCTTGCGAGAGCCGGCTTCACCCTTTGTAACGGCGGGTACGCAGGCACCATGGAGGCGGGGGCTCGGGGAGCGAAAGCGGCCGGAGGGACAACGATCGGCGTCACGGTCGATCTGTTCTCCCGTAAACCGAACGGGTGGATCGACCAGGAAATCCGTAAAGGATCACTGGTCGAACGGATTGAGACCCTCGCGTCCCTCGGGACCGGTTACGTTGTCCTGAAGGGGGGAACGGGGACGCTCCTGGAGCTGGCGTATGTCTGGGAGTTCATCAACAAACGGTTTACCGAAGAAAAGCCCATCGTCGTCGTTGGAAGCTTCTGGAGAGGTGTGATTACCACGTTACGGGAGGAGTTGATGTGGGAAGGGTTGGGGGATTGCACGAAATTCATACACGAGGTGGCAACTCCGGAGGAATGCGGTGTCTATCTTCGTACAGTCCTCTCGAAATCCCCCCCGCAGTGAAGCCTGGGTGACTCGACCTGCAAGTTACCCGTTGTTGCTCATTCCGCGCTTCGTCGCTATTGCCTGTTCCAAAACGGCGATCATCTTCTGAGCCGAGTCCTCCCAATCAAATGAACGCGCCCACACAAGGGCTTCGTCTCTCAGCCGGGTACGCAGGTGTTGGTCCCTCAATACCAGGAGTATCTTCTGGGCCAACTGCTCAATGTTGCCGTACTCGTACAACAAACCGGTTTTCTCATCCAATACGGAATCCCGTAACCCGGGGACGTCGCTCGCGATCACCGGCACGCCGCACGCATTCGCCTCGATCACGGTCAGGCCCCACCCCTCCTTGGCCGAGCAATTCACCGCCACGTGCATGCGTTGCAGCATCCTGACAGTCTCCGCCTTCCCGGCGTACCCCGTAAACTCCACGGCATCCTTCATTCCGAGTTCGGCGCTCAGCGTCTCCAGGGCGGGCCGGTAATCCCCTTCTCCGACGATCTTTAAGCGCGCCTCCGGAATTTCCATCCGGACCACTTGAAAAGCCCTGAGGAGATGATCTACACCTTTGTACTTTTTCAACCTTCCCAGGTGACCGATGATCGGAGGACCGGTGGGAATTTCTGCCAAAGGTTGGTACACGGAGTGATCGACACAATTGTGGACGATACTGATGGACGCTTCCTTGAACCCCAACCCGGTCAATTCCTGCCGGGTGCTTTCGGACACAACGGCCATCGGCGTATTCCGGTACACCCTGAGGGCCAGCCGTTCTGCCATCGCCACATAGGCCGCCGCCGGGAATGGGGCCTCCAGAAAAATGCTCCTGCCAAACAGGTGATGAACGATCCCCACCAACGGTTCCGAGACGAACCAGGGAGTGTAAAAAGGAATCTTGTTCAGATCGTCCACCACCACGTCGAATCCTTCACGCGAAAAGCGGGCGCGGTAGAGGAACGGCACGAGGAAGTTGAAGACATTCCTCCCTCCCCGGCGAATCACGCGCAGGCCGTCAATCCATTCCTCATCGGCCGCTCCCGGGAATGAAGAACAAAAAAGGGTCACGGCATGACCCCGCGAGGCGATCCTCTTAAAGATTTCATGGAGGTGGACTTCCGCTCCACCCCCCCGGGGGTTCGAGATGTCCTGCCAGTTCAAGACGAGGATTTTCATCCTGGTTCACCTTTTTTGGCCGATGACACCGATCGAAATGCCTGTGTACCGGGAAAGGATCGTCGGAAGAAGAAGAGCCCTGATGCGGGCACGGATGAGCGAGAAGGGTTTGAGGTTCAGGTAGAGAGGAAGGGTGATGCCCGCTTTCTTCAGGACTTCGCGCAGAACGCGGTAGAAAAAGCCCGGCATCATCCATTCGCCGTAGGAATGAACCGGCACAAGACCGAGTGAACGGAAGACATTTCGGAGTTCGGGCGTTGAGAACGAGCGTTCCCATCCTGCGAACCACTGGTTCATCGCGATAAGGAGATGCTTCGCGAGTGTGTAAAGATGGTAGCGTTGAGGGACATCCACCAGCAAATATCCTCCGGACTTGATAACGCGGATATTTTCCCGGAGCAACGCCTCGGCCTGCGGCCTGCGAAAGTGTTCGAGCAAACCTTGGTGAAAGACCACATCGAAGGAACCATCGCGGAACGGAAGGCAGAATGTATCGCCTCCAAGGATGATCACATCGTATCCGGCCCCGGCTGCAATGCGTTTGAGGATGCGAAGCGAGTTCTCGGCGTAATCGAGTTGGTACACGACGGCCCCGCGTTCCACAAGGGGGAAGCTGTCCCTCCCCGTGCCTGCCCCGATCTCCAGGATCAGTTTCCCCCGCAGGTCGGTGACCGCCAGAAGGTTGCGAACTATCCTATCGGCATTCGAATAGACCTCCTGCACATCCTGCTTCTCATCCCAAAACCTCTCCCAGTGCTCCCGACGGGACTCCTTGATACCGGATTGCTCTGCCGGGTTCATTTACCTCCCCTGTGAAGGGGGCTTCACGGAGGCAAGACTGTCCGTCAGGCGAGTGTTGGCTCGTTCCACCTCAATCTGTCCCCGCAATTGACCGATCACCTGATCGATTCCCTGTTCCCGCGCATAGACGGCACGGATGACGTCGACCAGCTTTAACGCCTCATCGTACATGGCAAGGCTCTGGTATGTCTGCAGGAGGATAATGTAGGGGTTATCGAAGGAGAGGGGATCGGCGGGTCCGCGTTCGACCACCGGTTTCAGATCTTCAACGATCTCAAACGAAAGCTCCCGGAACTTCGCGGAATCACCCGCCACGTTATAGAAATTGGCGATGTACGCTTTCGTCCGGTAATCCATGGAGATCACCTTGCGGGGGATGACCTCCTCCAGCCGGTCCATCACTTCCGTAACCTTCGAAGGCTGGTTCCTGGCATTCATATAATGGAGGCTGAGAATGATGAACGCCTGGCGATAATTGGCCATCAGGCGTCGAACGTCTTCGTCAAAATAGGTGGACGGATTTTGCAGTCCACGCCACAGGTATCCTGAAGCCGGGGTTAAGGAGGCATCCTCCCTGTTGGAGAACAGGTTCGCCCGCATCTTGTCCTCATCCACATTCGCCCAGTAGGCCGTTCCCCGGAGCGGTGTAAGCTTGAACGCCAGTCCCTCGAGCCGCATGTAATCGCGCAGGCCTATCTGACCGTCCGGTGCAACCGTCATCGCAAAATAGACCGGGCGTTGCCATGCCGAGGTACGGACGATATCGTACACCATGATATCCTGCGTCCGGATTGCCTTCACCGTACCAAACTCAAGAGTATGCGGCATCGTGAACCGCAGCGTGCCGGATCGTTCAATCGAAGAATCCAACACGGTGCCCGCCGTCCCTTCCATGCTGTACATCTGAACAACCTCTCTGGGGACAGGTAACTCGATGACCTGCGATTCGAACGGGACAGGGGCAATGCGGGCGATATCGACATCGGAGATGCTGATCGGGACTTTCTTCGCTCCGTACGGTTCGTTATGCTTCAGCTGCCGGATGTACCAGTCCGTGTTGAGCAGACTAAGGTTCACGACACGGATATCACGGCGCACTCCCTCGACATCCTGCAGGTACCACAGGGGAAAGGTGTCGTTATCGCCATTGGTGAAGAGGATGGCATCCTGGTCACAGCTTTGCAGCAGGTTGTAGGAATAATCCCAGGCGACATAATTGCCCGCCCGGTTCGCCTCGTGGAAGTTCGTCCGCGCCATGTTAAAGGGGACGAATAAGAAAGCAAGCGCGAGGACGGCATAACTGGTAAAAGCCTGGTTTCCCGATCCTCTGAGCGTCTCCCGGAGAAGATCGATCATGCCGAGGATCCCCATCCCGATCCACATGGCAAAAATGAAAAACGACCCGACATAGAAGTAATCGCGTTCCCGGGGTTGCGGTTCCTGCATATTGAAATAGACCACGAGGGCGAGACCCAAGACGAGGAAAAAGGTCGTCGCGACAAGCGCCATCTTCGGATCCCTTTTCCAATGTGTATACGCACCAAATAAACCAAGGAACAGGGGAATCCCATAGAGCTGATTCCACCGCACGCCCGCCTCCTTCCAATCCCCTTCCACTCCGACAAAGTTCCACCCAAAGTACCGAAAGTACATGTGGTTCAACTGGAAACGCCAGAAGTAATCGAAATCACTCGTATAGCGCTGATGCGCCGCGCGCTGCTCCGGCTCATTGACATTCCATCGCCGATCCATTAAGGGAGCCGTTCCATATTGCTCGCGGTTCAAATAGGAAACCAAACGGCCCATCGTGCTGGGGTCGTTCTCGTTCATCGGTGGGTTGGCATTCGCGCGGATGTAGACCATCGTGTAGGTGGAGTACCCCAGGACAATAAAGAGAAAAGAGAGCAGCGCCACGTTCAGCGTTCTGTTGTGGGTCTTGATCGAATGATAGACTCCATATGCGGCCCCGAGCAACAATACAATCGGTATAAAGGTGATCAGGTTGCTTCGCTTTCCGCCGAACTCACCGTCAAGCAGAGAGGGAAATTCCTTGACAATCCCCGGATAGATGATGGCGAACACCACCACGGCCACCGCGCCGAATTTGAGAAACGAATTCATGGAAAACTCGTACCGCCTGAAATAAACGAGAAGCATAACTCCAAACAAAGCGAGGATGGCAAGAAGGTGAACCCCGACGGCAAGCCCCAGCAAGTAAGCGATCAGGATCAGGTAGACATCGCTCCGTTCCCAGTCGGCCCGTTCATACCAGCGCAACCCGAGCCAGAGAATCGAACTCACAAACAGCATGCTCAAGCCGTACACTTCAGCCTCCACGGCGTTGAACCAGAACGTTTTGCTGAACGTCAGTGAGAGGGCTCCGATGGCAGACGACCCGTACAGAACGATCCGATCGTAGGTCGTTTCCGGCTTTCCCCGCCACATCATCATAAACCTTGTCCCAACCAGGTACAGAAACAATACCGCCAGCGCGCTCGATAGGGCGGAAATGAAGTGCATCCTGACCGCTATATCCGCAACGAAGGGAACCATACTGAAGATACGCGCGACGAGGAGAAAGAGAGGCGCGCCGGGGGGATGGGGAACCTGCATCAAATAGGCTGCCGCCGCAAACTCACCCACATCCCAGAAAACGACGGTCGGCGAAAGCGTAATACTAAATGTCAGAATTGAAATCCCAAATACCACCAGGGCGACAATCCGGTTGATCTTCTTGTGTTCCATTCATTCCTCTGTTCTTGATGAAAAACCTGCACAATCTAAAATGAAAAGGGGTGAACTGCAATACGAATCGGC
>JBBEBV010000066.1:0-7158 GCA_040882165.1 Bacteroidota bacterium | reverse complement strand
TAGAAACGCACGCCCGATGGCGTTCCTCAGGCGTGCGCTCCGCAGACGAAAATATTTCCATCCGGTTCTTCCAGAAGGAACCCGGCCTGGTGTTCGGAATGCTTTGTCGCCCGAACGATCCCGAAGATTGCCGCAGCACCTCCGATGAAGAGGACCCCGAACATCATGGTCAGTATGTTCTTGTTGATGCCTGATTCTTTCATAACACTCTTCATCCCATTCTTTCCGGAGGGACCAGGGTCCCGGTTGCCACAAACGGCCGCTCTCCGCAAACGGAGATCTTACTTTGCCGGCACGACGATATCGATGATGACGTTTCTATTGTAACAGCGCTCTTCGGGAGTATTGTTTTCAAACACGGTATAGCGGAAATCCTCGCCGAACCCGTACGTTTCAAATGTGACCCCGCTCTTTCCTCTCGTCGCGATCGCTCGTTCAAGGATGGCCTGGGCCTCGGCAGCCCTCTCATACGACAATGTCTGATTGAATTCATCGTCTCCAATAATATCGGTATGACCGTGGATAATGACCGTTCCGCCATCCGGAATCAGCGGCGCCACCATGTCGGTCAGGAACGTTGAATATTTTTCGACGGTTGCGGATGTGCCGAATTCAAACAAAATGCTGAACCGCAGCGCCTCTTCTTTCACTTCTTCCCGGCGGACGAGGTGCACGGAACCTTCCTTCCTGACGGAACGCCCCCTCTTCGATTGTCCCAGCATCACAACCTTGTAATCCCCTTTGGCTCGAGTTCCCAGGATGGTTCTTCCTGGTATGGTCTCCCGATCCCGCGTGAACGGCCCGTAACGTTGAATGGACCCGCGTTCGTCGCGCACTTCCAACGACCACGACGAGAGAACGTCTCTTGCTCCCGCGACATTGAACAGTACATGGCTGTCGAGCGGATCTTCGTGCACAACAACGATTTGTGTCGGTTTCAGCGCGTCGAACGGACCCCCGACCTGCAACAGCAACTCGGGCGAATGACTCTCGATATCAACCCGACGATCTTCGGCCCGCAGGAGCGTGAGCTCCCGTATGCCGCCCGGTTGCTCCGATGGTACACGGGGTTTGTCCTGGCCTGCCGTAACGATTCGGGACCCGTTAATGCCAAAGACTGTCACAAGATACCGTTTGATCGATTCTGCAAACGCCTGACCTTCCGCCGGACCGTTCGCTGACGAGCCCGTTAAGGTGATGCTCGCTCCCGGACTGCTCCTCAGACGATCACCCAGGATGTTCAGGATGTTATAATACAGCACCAATTGTCGTTGCGACCGACCGGTCATACTGGCCGGCTCTACCAGCTGCAATTGATCTTCTCTAAACCTCGACGCCTGGTCTGCCGTCAGCGCTACATAGCGGTTCGGTACCTCGCTCGATCCTTCATCGAAAAAGACGTAGTTACGCAGGGGGAAGGTTTCCCGTACTTTGCGCTGAACCGGTACGGCCTTTGGAGCCCGGATCGAAAACTGAACATCAGCCTCTGCGACGACCGGACGGGGAACGACCGCGCGCGGTATGATATCCCCGCTTCCAAACTTCAGGGAGGCGCCTGCACGCAAGACATTCACCCTCCAGCTTTCCACGGAGCGTGGTCCGTGAAAGTCCGGTGAGAACGAGACAAACGGTGAGAGATTGACCTGCGTTTCGGCGTTTTCAGAAGAGAGTGGAATGTCCAGGCCGATTCCGGCCTGTGCTGAAAACACCATCGCGCGCATATCACTCCATGTGTCGGTGGCCTGGAACCCCGGGTTGCCCTGGTGTGTGTACGTAAAGTCTTTCCCGGCATTAAAACTGAAGGTCGGACCGACGAAGAGATAGAACCCGGATGAAAAAGGGGCGATTCGCAGACTTGGCTCGACGGTAATATAGGTGGGGCTTGTGGACAGCGCTTCCGGGCAATCGTTGCACGGGCTTATAATGCCGTCGAACGATCCGCGCCTGTCATCGTATCCCACCTGCAGGATGCCACCCCACACCGGGTCCGGGCGATACTCCAGAAGGAGTGCGGCATTGAATCCTCTTCCATCCCCCTTGTGAAAGGGACCCGGGGATGTGATGGCGGCGTTCAGCATCTGCGTCGTTCCGTAGTAGAAATTGAAGTTCAACGCGCCGGACGCGCCATACCACCATACCGGTTGTGCTCTTTGAACATCCTGCTGTGCAACCATCGTTGTGATGGCACAGACCAGGATCAAAGAGCTGAGGATTAGTTTTTTGAGCCAAAGGCTCATCAGCCTCTCGCTCATGACGAACCTGCGAGATCGATACATAGGAACCTCATGGATTGTAAGGGTGGTCTGGTTTTTCATATTGAACTCACGTTAAGTATGTACTGATGATTGACTCAACGTCCTTCATCTTCGTAGCCCGTCTGTGTCCGAACCTGCCTGACTCAAGATGGAGCTGAGCGATCCTCTGTGCGGGTGCGCCTCGGTACGAGAACCGAGGCGTACCCTCACGATGAACCTCAATTTCAGTCGTTATCGCAATTCCGATGACCATCTCTTTCATCTTTATCATCATAGTCCTCACGATCGTCATCATCTTTGCCAGCCTTACCATCTTTGTCTTTACCGTGTTTACCGTCTTTACCATCTTTACCATCTTTACCGCCCTTACCATCTTTACCGTCTTTGTCATCTTCGCATTTCTTATGGATCTGGATGTTTCCGCCCTTCAGATTGCCCGAAATGCTGTAATCCGAGATTTCCAGACTGAAGCTGTCGTTGCGGCCGGGCTCGCCGTTGTCCGATACAACAACGGTGTACGGGAAGGAACCCTTACCATTGATTTTGGCAATACCCTCGATCTGACGTGTCACGGCATCGATGTAGATGTACGCCGTAACTTCCGTGCTCTTGACCCTCATACCTTTGTGATCATTGAATGAGAGCTGGCCCCAGAACTTGCCATTTTTGATGCCACCGCTGACGCCAAAGGTCGCCTTGTTGCCAATCCATCCTCCACCCGTCACGAAATCTCTGCAGGGCTTGGGGGGATCGGGGGGAGGAATCACGCCGCTGCCGCAGACCGAGATATTCTGAGTAACCATGGTTACTTCCCCGCCCAAAGCCAACATTCTGCCGGACACGTTTGAAGTTCCGGACAAGTTCGCAGCGGAGGTCATTGTGATAGTCGTGTGGGCAATAACAGTTCCCACGAACTCAGCACCATCGATGGTCGCAGAGGAACCAACAGCCCAATACACATTCGCACCAAGGCAATCCGGATTGCCGGTATTGATAGCGATGACTTTTGAGTCATGCATCGTGACAAGAGTGGTGCCCATCTGGAAAATAAAGAGGGCTTCGCTGTTGCCCTGGAAATCAAGAGTGACCGTCCCATTCACCTGCAAATTGGCAGACGGGTCAAACTTGTAAACGCCGGGCGTGAAGGTCATTCCATCGAGCTGATAACCATCACCCGCGTAGATGACATCGGGCGTCTGAGCTACGAGGTAATTGTATGCCAAACCGGCATCAATATGAGCCGCTTCCGCAACCGGGCCTCCTGCATAAATCGTCCCGTTCACGATGCCCAGCCCTCCTGTCACCGTCCCCGGACCAGAAATAGTATTCTGCGTCAGGTCAAAGCCGGTAATTTCGGTACCCGGGAATACACCCAGATCTCCGTTGATTAGGGATGGACCATCATTGGTGACAGTCGTCCCACCCAGGACTGCGAATGTCGAGGCTGTACCCAAATCAACAGCCGATGTCAACGAAAGCGATCCACTAAAACCTTGTGGGCTGGCGAGCGCGTTTGGTTCGCCCTGGCCGGATGGTGTATTGACCTCGCACGCGGCGAGAAGCAACAGAGAAAACGAAATCGATGCCATGACGACAGCCCGTAGGGTGAGCTGGATCAGGGAGCGTGATTGAATAATTGACTTGTTCATGAGTCCTCCGAAGTGTTTAAATGGCTGGTTGGAATACTGTTGTTTTCTTCGCCAAGACCTGCTTCTGTTTCCCAGTGTCCTTTGTTGCAGCACGTGGGGGGGAAGGCCCCACCCGCCAAACTCACCATTCTGATTGCCGACCCCCCAAAGTTCGTGCTGCTTTGACCTTAACGAATTGTGCTTCTTCATCGGTTTCGTTGCTCGAGAGTATCCCGTTTTGTGCCGTTCGATCCCGGAACACTGCCCGCCACAGCTTGAAGCCTGGCGGGCAAGTCCCTCGACTACGACTCTTACTCGAGATCTGGTCGAGTGATTGTGGCCATCTGCAAAACAACCGATCCGGCTTCCGGACCTTGTATGATCGCCCTGCCGACCAGGTTT
The DNA here is from genome assembly GCA_040882165.1 of Bacteroidota bacterium. Taxonomy (GTDB): domain Bacteria; phylum Bacteroidota; class Ignavibacteria; order UBA10030; family UBA10030; genus UBA6688. The sequence goes on along the minus strand of JBBEBV010000066.1, from coordinate 2,873 downwards.
GCACCTGTCAGGAGCGAGATGGTGCTGTTGGCGAGGATAGTTCCCTTGAATATGGAATTCGTACCAAGAGTGGCAGCAGATCCTGCCGCCCAGAAAACATTCGCCGCCTTCGTGCCATTTGTCAGATGAACCTCGCTTTGGTCCTCGGTTGTGATCGTCTCTGCCGAACGAATGACGAAGACGGCATTGACATCACCCTGTCCATCCAGGTACAGGTTACCACCCGGAGATATTTCGATGGAAGTCCCTGACTCATAGAGACCGGGATAGAGTGTCAGTCCGTTGAGATTTCCCGAGATCGATGTCGGAGTTCCACGTGTTGCAGCTACGGCGTCTTGATACGCTTCGAGCGCATCCTGTTTCGCCGCAATCAGCATCGAAGGAACAGGTTCTGCATCAGCGGACGTGAAGATCGTTCCGGTAACCTCCGGAGGTGTGAGTTGCTGGTCCGTGCCGGGATAGAGACCAACGTCTCCCTTAATTGCTGAAGGAAAAACATTGGTGATGGACGAGTGGGACAGAATCGCAAAGCGCGCTGCTGTTCCAAGCTCGACCGGTAATTGACCCGGTGGCGGCGGCGGTGCACCGACGATGGTCGTAAAGCTCCATACGTAGTCACTTGCCAGTTCATTCCCCGCCAGGTCCTTCGCGTAGGTCGTAATCGTGGCGGTATAGGTGGTGTTCACTGCAAGATTGCTTCCCGGTGTAAAGGTCGCAGCCGTGCCGATGTAACTCACCACACCTGCGACGGGTGTTGCCCCCTGCATGAGGGTGAAGGTTCCGGGGGCGGTAATTGTCCACGCATCCATTGCCTCACTGAAGTTTGCAACGACGACCTGCTCAATGGGCACCTCAATTGCGTTATTGAGAGGATCCGTAGAGGTCACTGTCGGAGGGCCGACATCCGGGGTAGAGCTGGTAGTGAAGCTCCACACATAATCGCTCGGCAGCGCATTGCCCACAAGATCCTTCGCGCCCGTTGTAATCGTGGCAGTAAAGGTCGTGTTGGCTGCAAGATTGGCTGTCGGAGAGAAGATCGCAATGTCACCCGCCGGAACAACGGTTACGGTTCCCGGTACGACCGTGATGCCTGGCCCTGAGACTGTAAAGACTCCTGGCGCGGTAAGGGTCGACTCGCTCATCGCCTTACTGAAGGTCGCAGCAATCTTCTTATTGAGGGGGACAAAGACCTCATTATTGACCGGATCTGTCGATATCACGTTGGGGGGTGTGGTGTCCGCTGTCCTGAAACTCCACACGTAATTGTTCGTGAGCGGGTTGCCCGCGAGGTCCTTGGCTCCGGTCGTACCGCCTTTAATGGTCACAGTAAAGGTGGTATTGGATGCAAGATTACTGGACGGTTTAAAGGTCAGGCGTTTGCTCGCAGCAGCGTAGCTGACAGTTCCCGTCACGGGAACTCCTCCGAGCCCCGTCATGGTCACAGTGGAGGTGGTAATCGATGACGGATCCATCTCCTCACTGAAGGTGGCCGTGACCTCCTTATTGGAAGCCACATCGATTGCGTTATTGACGGGGTCTGTGGAAATCACCGTCGGCGCAACAAGGTCTACCACTGCGGCGGTCGTGAAGTCCCACACGTAATTATTCGCCATCGCATTGCCTGCCAGGTCCTTGGCTCCGGTCGTAATCGTGCCCGTATAGATGGTATTGGGTGCAAGATTGGTCGACGGAGTAAAGACGGCAATCGTGCCGACGTATGTCAGTGTGCCCGAGACCGGGGTCGTTCCTTGACGGACTGTGAAGGTACTGGTGGTGATGGTTAAAGGATCCATCGCCTCGCTGTAGGTTACCGCGATCTTCTTATTGAGAGCCACACCCGTTGCATTATCGACCGGGTCTGTGGAAAGCACCACGGGCGGAGTAATATCGGGAGTTGCACCAGTGGTGAAGTTCCAGATGTACTTTGCGGCTATTGCATTGCCCGCGAAGTCCCTGGCCCCCGTGTCAATCGAGGCGGTATAGACGGTATTCGGTGCAAGGTTAATCGCAGGTGAGAACAGCGCCGCGTTGCCCGCGTAGGTAACAGCACCCAGGATCGCCGTGGTCCCCTGATGGAGGGTAAAGGTTGTGGCGTTGATCGTTGACGGCTTCATCGCCTCACTAAATGTGGCGACGATCTTCTTGTTGAGAGCCACACCCAGGTCCCCGTTCGCAGGGTCTGTAAAGGTTACGGTAGGAGCTGTCAGATCCGGAGCGGCGCCGGTGGTAAAGATCCAGACGTAGTTACTTGCCAGGGCATTGCCTGCCAGATCCCTCGCCCCGGTGGTGATGGTGCCGGTATAAGTGGTGTTCGGAGTAAGATCATTTGTTGAAACAAAGGTTCCCTTGACGCTTGGTCCGGCATAGGAAACTGATCCCGTTACGGGAGTGATGCCCGGTCCCGTGATCAAGAAGGTGGAGGAGGTGATCGTTAACGGATTCATCGCCTCGTTGAAGGTTGCGGTGATGGTCTTACCGGCTGCCGTAACCGTTATGCCGGATTTCTTGCTGAGAACCGGAGCGGAAGTACCTTGACCCGGTGATTTCGAAGTCAGTTTGGCGAGAGGAACACCCGTCGCATTATTGGCCGGGTCCGTCGCAATGACCCTCGGTCGGGTCGTGTCCGCAAAGATGCCCGTCGTAAAGCTCCAGACATAATTGCTTGCCAACGCATTGCCGGCGAGGTCCCGTGCCCCGGTGGTAATGGTGCCGGTGTAAGTCGTGTTGGGCGCAAGATTATTTGTCGGGACAAACGTTGCTGCGAAGCTTGGTCCGGCATAGGAAACCGATCCCGCCACAACGGCGGTGCCGGGGCCTGTCACCGTAAAGGTGGAGGAGGTGATGGTCAAAGGATCCATCGCCTCACTAAAGGT
>JBBEBV010000065.1:0-7170 GCA_040882165.1 Bacteroidota bacterium | reverse complement strand
ACAAATAGAAGAAATCATTTGAGGGTTAATTTTTCTTCGTGAAGATTCGTGCAGACCTGCCTGCCGCCTGCCTGCCGGTAGGCAGGGTAGGCAGGTTCGTGGGCAAAAAAACGCTGAGTAGTTACCATTTTTAATCAAAGGAGAAACAGTATGCATCGATGGTTCACGGAATTGTTGCGCGTGTGGATACTCTTGTCTTTCATGGTGCCCGGAGTTTTACCCGGACAAGAGAGGGGGGAGGATTACCGTCCCGTTATTGCGACCCTGCGGGAGTTCATCCAGCGTGAGATGGAAGACAAAAATATTCCCGCACTTTCGATTGCCCTGGTCGACGACCAGACCATCATCTGGGCGGAAGGGTTCGGGTACGCCGACGAGGAAAAGAAAATCCCGGCAACGTACGAAACCTCCTACCGCGCCGGCTCAGTCTCCAAACTCTTCACCGATATCGCCATCATGCAGCTTGTGGAACAGGGTGAGATCGACCTTGATGCCCCGATGACACGCTATCTGCCTGCATTCAAACCCCGCAATCCGTTCCAAAAGCAGATCACGCTCCGGCACCTGATGTCGCACAGGTCGGGACTGGTCCGGGAGTCCCCTGTGGGGCACTACTTCGATCCCGGCGAGCCGTCGCTGGCTGCCACAGTTCAAATCCTGAATCGGACAACCCTGGTGTATAAACCGGGAACCCGCACCAAGTATTCCAACGCGGGAGTGGCGACAGTCGGCCTGGTGCTTGAGACGTTGAAGGAGAAAAAGTTTGAGCAGTACATTCAGGTAGCCGTCCTTGATCGCCTGGGAATGGAGGCCAGTTCGTTCGTCCGTACGGCAAAGGTCCGGGATCATCTTGCCCAGGGGACGATGTGGACAGTCGACGGTCGGACGTTTCCCGCCCCGACGTTCCCCTTGGGAACGGGGCCGGCTGGAAATCTATACTCGAACGTGATCGACCTCGGAAAATTTCTTGCCATGCTTTTCAACGGCGGGATCGGGGAAACGGGGCGCTTGCTGAACCCCCAGACCCTCGCACAAATGTGGGTGCCGCAGTTTGTTCCGGTGGATCAACGGTCGGGATTCGGAATCGGTTTTGCCGTGTCCGATTTCGAAGGTTACCTGCGTGTTGGGCATGGCGGAGCAGTGTATGGCTTTAGCACGGAGCTCGCGGCTCTCCCGGAAGTGAAACTCGGTATTGTCCTGATGGCATCTGTCGATGCCATCAATCCTGTGCTGGAGAGGATAGCGAACCATGCGTTTCATTTTCTTCTGGCTTACCGAGAAGGGGAAGCGCGGCCGGTCATTCAGCCGACATTTCCGATACACCCGAAAGATGCCGCAGACTTGGCAGGACTCTATGCCAACGGAGGAAAAAGCGTCCGCCTGATGAACCGGAACGGAACTCTCCTGGCAGCTGTTGGTTCCCGGACCGGTATGAAGCTCAGACTTTCCGGTTCCCAACTGGTGACCGACGATCGGTTGAGTGTTGGCATGAACCTTCTCATGCTTTCCTCCGATGCCCTCGTGCTGGGTCCGGATACTCTGATACGAACGGCAGAAGAGAAACCATCTCCGGTCCCGGATCGATGGAAGGGACTTCTCGGGGAGTACGGATGGGATCACAACATCCTCTACATCCTTGAAAAAGAGGGGAAGCTCTACTGCCTGATAGAATGGTTCAATCTCTATCCCCTCCGGGAGATCACCCGGGACGAGTTTGCGTTCCCGGAGTACGGACTCTACCATGGGGAAAAGCTTCACTTCCAGCGGGACAACGGCGGGAACGTTACCGGGGTTGAAGCGGCGAGCGTCCTGTTTCAACGCAGGGCGATCGACGGTGAAAAGGGGGGAACATTCAAAATCCGGCCTCTCAAGCCAATCGAGGCTCTGAGAGCGGAGGCGCTCGCGGCACAACCACCACGGGAAGAAGGGGAATTCTACAAAAGCGATCTCGTCGATCTTTCCACGCTCGATTCAACCATTCGATTCGATATACGGTACGCGTCGAAGAACAACTTCATGAGCTCCGTATTCTATTCGGAAGCGAAAGCGTTCCTGCAGCGTCCCGCGGCAGAGGCGTTAGTCCATGCGCTGAGAAGGCTGAAGGATCATGGATACGGATTGATGATCCACGACGGATATCGGCCGTGGTACGTGACCAAAATGTTCTGGGATGCGACACCGGAGGACAAACGGCTTTTCGTGGCAGACCCTTCAAAAGGATCGCGTCACAACCGGGGGTGTGCAGTGGATTTGACGTTGTATGATCTCAAAACCGGCAAGCCGGTCGATATGGTAAGCGGATACGATGAGTTTTCCGACCGGGCCTTTCCCGAATATCCGGGAGGTACCTCACTCCAACGCTGGCACCGGGAGTTGCTCCGGTCGGCCATGGAGGCGGAGGGATTTGACGTCTATGAATGGGAATGGTGGCATTTCGACTACCGTGACTGGAGAAAGTATCCAATCGGGACCGTACGGTTCGAGGAGATCCGGGAGGGATGAAATTACCGGCCTTTCGCCTGAATGAGTGGAGGATAATCCCAGTCCTTTGTTCCGCCTTGGTCCGGTGTGGCAGGCAGAGGTCACCTATAAAACCCTCCAGGGTTGTTTCCGGCTCGTCCCGCACACTGTTCGACAGGTTTCTCCGCAGTGACGTGAAGAAAGCCCCTCAGCCACGGTTCGCTCCGGAGGTGCCGGATGGGGGGGCCCAAAGTTCGCCCCTGAAGTTCATACAGGCATAACAAAAAAGTTACCGACCTTCGTTGCTTCTCTCCCAAAAGTATATATATTGACCGGTACTTTTTTCCCAGCGTCTCTCCTTCTTTTTTCAAAGCACACCCGTTGATGCGCCTGCGTGGACTACGTATTGGAATCCTCTTCTTCTCTTCCCTCATTACCATCGCTATGGCCCAGGAGCGCTCTTCGATTTCCAAGGGCACGGGCGACGACAATTCGAAGTTCACCAATGTTGGTAACATTGCCATTACGATTTCGAACTACGGCGTGTTCGGTCACGGATTTCGTCTCTGGCCACAACAACCTTCCATGCAATATCCCCGCGGATCCGGGATCGAACATTGTTTCGTCGGCGGATTGTGGGTCGGGGGGGTGACACCGAATGGCATTCGCGTCACCACCGGCGCCGTCGATGTACCTTCCCTCCGGAGCGTTTCAGAGGGGTTCGAGTTCACGACCGGCCTGGATTCGCGGGTGATCGAACGATCGTCGCTTGCCGATAACCGGTTCTATTCTCCGGATGCCATCAGTCATCAGGACTTCATCGCGGATTTCACTGATGTGAACGCGACCAACCCCAACCAGAATAACGAGCCGATCCCGAATCACAATCCCCTCAACATCAACGTTCATCAGGAGACCTACGCTTTCAATTTTTCGTTCGCCGATAATTTTGTGATTTTCAACTACTGGATCAAAAACCTGAATTCCTACCCGCTGGACAGTGCGTACGTTTCACTCTGGGCCGACCTGGTTGTACGAAATACGAACGTCACCCCCCCGACCGTAGGGGCGCCGTTCTACGACAAGGGGGGATTGGGTTATGTCGATACCCTGAATATGGCTTATGCCTTCGATTACAACGGCGATGTCGGGCTTGCAGACACCTACGCAGCGATGATGTTCCTGGGCTCCACACCGTTTAAAAACACTACGGGATATCAAGCCTGGCAATTCCGGAATACTTCAGACCCGACCTATTTCTCCCCCCCGACGGATGTTGCCAAATACGACAAGATGGCCCTGGGGCTTGCACCCGCGCAGATTGCCGGGATCCCCAAGCCAAGCAATTTCATGTCCATGGTGACTGTTGGGCCCTTCAGCAGGATTGCCGCCGGTGATTCGGTTAACGTTGTGTTCGCTCTGATCGCGGCGAAGAAAAAATCTTCAACACCAACGACGGATGATTCTCCCGCGCAGAAGCTTTTCCTCTACCAGGCAGCCGACTGGGCGCAGCGCACATACAACGGTGAAGACCGAAACGGCAACGGGATGGAAGATGAGGACGAGATCTGGACGGATAATGGAAAACCGAAGCGTTATTTTCTCCCGTCTCCTCCAACGCCGCCGCGGGTCAACGTGGTACCGGGCGATAAGCTCGTGGATATCTACTGGGATCGGTCTTCCGAGGCATCGGTCGACCCGATCTCCAATGAAAAGGATTTCGAAGGCTACCGTGTCTACGGGACAAAGACAGGTGTCGACCTGACGGTTTCCCAGAACCTCCTCGGGAACCTCAACGTCCTTGGCGAATTTGATTCACCGGATGACCAGATCGGGTACAACACCGGTTTCGGTGCCGTTCGGCTCACGGCATCAGTGACGTTTCCTCCGGACACGACACACTACTGGTACAAATTTTCCGTGAGGGGATTATTGAACGGATTTCAATACGGTTTTGCCGTTACGGCCTTCGACTCCGGCGACTCCAACACGGGACTCCAAAGCCTGGAAAGCAGCCGGATTCAGACTCTGCGAAGAGTTTTGCCTGGGACTCCTGCAGCGGAACAATCCGGGGTAAATGTTGGTGTCTACCCCAATCCCTATTATGCACGCGCGTATTGGGATGGACAGGGAGAACGGGATCGAAAGTTGTACTTCTATAACCTTCCGCCGCGCGCCGAGATACGGATCTATACGCTCGCCGGCGACATTGTCGATCAATTTGAGCATGAAGCTGCAGGCTATAACGGAAGCGACATCAATTGGTTCCAGCGGTTTTCGGACGGAACACAACAGTTTGCCGGAGGCGAACACGCGTGGGACCTCATCACGCAGAACGACCAGGCGATCGCCACCGGTTTGTATCTCTTCACCGTCCAAAATAAAGAGAGCGGTGACGTTCAACGGGGAAAATTCTTAATCATCAAATAACGCTTTGAATCTACCAATCTCACATCACCATTCACACTCACCACTTCCCGAAAGGAGTTTGTATGAGAACACGTCTACTGTTAACGGTCCTCTGCCTGGCCGGCATGGTTTCCCTTGCCACGGCACAGAAGAATGTGACGATCCCCGAACTCAATATCGTGCCGCTGGATTCTCTGCTCAAAATGGATCAGTTGCAGAGTGCTGCCGGAACGCACCTGGATAACACGATATATGTCCAGAACAACGACACGGTCCGCGTAACGGGGGTCGTGCTGGTGAAACCCAGAATCCTCACCTATACTCTCGCACGGTACAATATCTTCATCCAGGACACGACGACGGGGGCGATATTCGCGGGATTGAACGTCCTGACGAACGACACCTCCGACGCCGCTCAAACGACTCAAATCACGGCGATCGACACCGGTGATGTCATCACTGTTGTGGGGCGTGCGCTTGAATTTGGCAACCAGCCAAACAGCCTCACGGAGATGTATATCTATTCAACCTCGGTGCCGGCATTTACGAGCCCGGTGGCTGTCGAAATCGTCAAGAGCGGCTCGCGCCCCGCCCCTGTTGAACTCACCGTGGATAGCTTCGCGGTCGGCACGCAACCGCGACCGTCCCGGGGGGAAAAATATGAGGGAATGTATGTGATTATTAGGAATGTAACGGTTAATTCGGTCGACCTTTCCTCGGGCAGGTTCACCTTCGTGGATGCCGCGGGGAATCAGATGCAGACGTATGACGGCTCGGGGTACTATACGCTCCGCGGACACCGGTATTCCAATTCGCGCTACACGGTGCCCCCCGTCGGTACCAAGCTCAGCTATATTCGCGGGATCATCATTCCGCAGGCGAGGACGGGAACAGCCGGCGACTACACCATCATGCCGCTGTACCCAGGACCGGGTCAACTGAATGGTTCCACCTACGCAGGGGACATGGTTATTGACAAGTTCGCACCGAGCATCACCGGGCTCACGCGCACACCCGGGCTTCCTCTTTCCAGTAGCTCCGTGAGCGTGACGTTCCGCGCATCGAACCTCAACACCGGAGCGACGATCGACAGCGCCGCCGTGTACTACAAGGTGGACTGTGGAACCTTCACGCGGTTGAAACTCACGCTGGCGGTAGGAGACTCCCTGTATCGCGCTCAGATCCCGGCACAAGCAAACAACAGCCTCGTCAGTTATTATGCCGAAGCGTATGGTTCGGAAGGATCCACCGGTACATTCCCCGACGCGACTGTTCCGTATTTCTACCGGGTCCGCGACAACGGTCTGACGGTATATGATCTTCAATACACTCCGTACGTCAATGGAAGACCGGCGTTCGTCGGCGACACCGTGACGGTCTCGGGCGTAGTCACGGCCGACACAACCGATCTCAAAGAGACTGTTTCCAACCCCCGGCTCTACATTGCCGAATCGGCAGGTGCGTGGAAGGGAGTGGCGATCTATGGCAACGGAGCCGGCGTGCGCGCCGATACTTTGGCCCGCGGCGATAGTGTGACGGTCACCGGGATTCTGCGGGAGAACTTCTCCAAGACGGAAATCCAGGTTCTCTCGAAGACCGTCCATACGAGGAATAAAACTGTTCCCGGACCGACCACGATCTCCATATCGGGATCCGGATCGGTCAGCTATTCGTTAAGCAATCCTCCGGTCGATGGCAACGCCACCTTCGAGCAATGGGAGGGTGTGTTGGTGCAAATCAACAATCCCTATATTATCGGTAGGAATGCCGACAACCCCAACAATGGTTCGGGAAGCAACTTCGGTGAGTTCTTCATCGGCAGCAGCGCCACCACCAGCTTCGGATTACGTGTGAACGACAATGGGACCAACAGGTACTATGCTGATACGTCTGCTTCCTACACGGCGAAACCTTCCGATGCCATTCTCATTCCTCACCGTGCTCGATTGTCCTCTCTACGTGGAATCCTCGACTATTCGTTCAGCTTCTACAAGCTTGAGCCGCGCAAGGATGATGACTTTGGGACGGTCACAAGCGTCGAAACCGTCGATCTTGTTCCCGGCCAGTTCGAGCTGAGCCAGAATTATCCGAATCCCTTCAATCCCAGCACGACGATCCGGTATTCCATCCCGGTTCCCGGCAGGGTCACCCTGAAGGTGTTCAATGTCCTTGGCCAGGAAGTTGCATCGGTCGTCAATGCGGACCAAATGGCGGGAACGTTTATGGCCACCTTCGACGCGTCGCGTCTTGCCACAGGTGTCTATATCTATCAGCTCAAAGTGAGCGATTTCATGACCGCCA
>JBBEBV010000064.1:0-1274 GCA_040882165.1 Bacteroidota bacterium | reverse complement strand
TTTGAAGAATGGACTGCCGGGAGTGCTCGCAGACAGGCTGTTTAAAGGGATGTAAGAAGCGCGGATGAAGCCTGTGCGGTGAACAGTGAACCGGGAACAGTGAACCGCGAACCGTGAACAGGAAACAGTGAACAGATAAGATGTTGAGAAAGCGCTTGATTACGCTCGTGTCGCAATGCTCCGTGAAAGACCACTCAGCAGCATTTGGACCTCCACAAGATCCTTCTCCAGATCGACAAATTCTTCTTCTGAAATGTAACCGAGCCGGAGACATATCTCGGCTTGCGTGTCGATCTCACTAAGGGACCCCTGTGACGTGTTCAAAAAATGGACCTTGTCCTTTGGTGTCCGCCTCGTTAGTCCCTCTGCAATATTCGACGGTACTGACACGGCAGCGCGACGAATCTGAGCCTTTAGACCAAATTCTTCATTCCTCGGAAATTTGTCCGTCCGCTTGTAGATCTTTGTCACCAACCTTATGGCCGATTGCCATACCTTCAGTTTCTTGTGCGGTCTTGGGTTGATCATCTCCTTAGTCTCCTCTCCGGTTAAGGTATTAGATTGCTCTACTCTTAACGTTTCCCTCTTCACTGTTTACTGTTCACTGTTCACTGTTCACTGTTTACCCCCAAGGCTCTTCCTAAGTTCTTTCCATGTCTTCTTCATATCCTCCGAAATCATCTTCGTATCGGCCAGGACCGGCATGAAGTTCGTGTCGCCGCTCCAGCGGGGGACGAGGTGAAAGTGGACATGCTGTTCGATACCGGCGCCCGCCACGCGCCCGAGGTTGGCCCCGAAGTTGAAACCGTGCGGTCCGTTGACCTTCTTTAACGCCTTCACTCCCCGTGCCGTGGCGGCCATGATCTCCGCGTTTTCTTTCTCCGTCAGCGATGTAAGATCAGACGTATGTTTGTAGGGGACGATCAGCAGGTGCCCGCTGTTATAGGGGAATAGATTCAAGACGATGTAGCAATACTGTCCCCTCCATACCACAAGGTTTTTCTCGTCGTTTTTCTGCTTCGCGATCCGGCAGAAGAGGCAACTGCGCGACTTGCGCTCGTTCTTGAACGACGCAATATAGGAAGAGCGCCAGGGGGAGAAGAGGCGTTTCATGGGGGGCGTAGGAAGCCTGGTTTGTGAATAGGGAACAGTGAACCGTTCTTTTTCTAATTTTTCATTTTTACTTTTTAATTTTTAATTGGCCCCATCTCCCAGCAACACAATCTTCCCCCTCCCCTTCTTCACATGCTTTGTGGCGTTCCGCGTGTCGATGA
>JBBEBV010000063.1:0-7272 GCA_040882165.1 Bacteroidota bacterium | reverse complement strand
TACCTTGCCAAGAGCGACCGGTCCCAGAATCCCCGCGTGATCAACAAAGGGATCCCGACCTTTGGCTGGAGGTTCGACCTGTTTTTGGATGGTGTGATCACGGAGAATGTGTTCGCACTGGCAAACCTCCGTGTGATGGAGGATGAGCATGTGTACCTCGACTACGCGGCATTGCGACTGACCGACCTTGCATCCCTCGGCATCAATCTTCAGGTCGGGAAGTTCGATATGCCGTTCGGGAACCTGGGGGAACGCCGGTTCCCGGAGCGGAACTTTCTCTATGGGCTTCCCATCATCTATGAATACCGAATGGCGCTCCCCGGTTCGGTCGTGACGAAAGCGGAGTTGTTGAACACCAGGGGGAGGGGGGTCGGGATGCGCCTGATCGACCACGGGGTCTATGATATGGGTGCGATGATCTTTGGTGATGTCGGACCATTGCACTATGCCGTTGCCGTTTCAAACGGAACGATCTCGTCGTCGTATAGCCAGGCGTTGAATGCGAATGACGATTTCAACAAGATCCTCAGGCTCGCGTATACGCCCATGCTCGGACTCACGATCGGGGCCTCGGCGTCGATGGCTGCCTACCTTCCAGCCGAGGGAAAACCAATCCCCCGAGGGGGGTCTGTTGAGGACTATGTACAGAGGATCGGTGAAGTGGACCTGGAGTTCAGCCGGGGCCGCTTCCGGTTTTTCGGTCAGGCGGTGTATAGTGAGTGGGATGTTCCGCTCGATACGCAGGATGAGAAGTTGTCGGTCCTTGGATTTTACGCGGAGGCGAAGTATACCTGGGTTCCGCGGTGGTACACCGCCGCCCGCGTCAGCGGCCTGCGTTTTTCCCAACACGATTTTCAAGGCGTCCAGCGAAGGTGGGATTATGATATGCTCGAAGTGGAAGCAGGTATCGGCTATGCGCTTGATCGCAATGCTGTCGTGAAATTGGTGCGGAGGGAGACACGGACGCTGGGCATCACCGATCCCCACGACAATCTTACCGTGCTCCAGTTTGCAGTTGCCTTTTGACGCCGTGATTCGGAAAAATCCCTCGCATGAGATTCAGCAATAAAATACTGCTTGCCATCTGGGGCGTAGTGTTGAGTTTGTTGGTGATCACGTTCTTCATCATCAACTACTGGATGCGGAGCCGGATCGAGGAGAATTTCGCGGTGGAGCTCCGTTCGAACCACTCCACTCTCAACGTGTTTATGGGCCTCCAGTCGGAGATCCTTCTCCGTGGTTGCCAGGTGATTGCAGAGTCGCCGCGGCTGCGCGCCGTCACGGAGCTCCGCGATCCCGAGACGGCTCTGCAACTTTCGCAGGAGTTGATCCAGACCACCCTCAGCGATCTCTTTGTGTTGACGGATCTTCGCGGCAAAGCTCTCGTCCAGGTATTGAATGGGAGGGAAGAGGACCTGGAAGTACCCCTCCGCGGCTCCATTCACCAGGCGCTGAACCGCCTGCCAGCCACCGGCTTCTGGCCGGTTCGGGGTTCGATATACCGGGTCGCCTCGACTCCGATCATGGTCGACCATGACCTGATCGGGACGCTCACGATCGGTTTCGACATGACGAAGCCGGAAGCGGCAACGCTCAAGCAGGCGACGAACAGCGACATCGTTCTCTTGCAGAATGACGGGGTTGTTCTCTCAACGCTCAACCAGGAGGAACAGGATCAGTTCCAGCTCGCGTTCCGCGCATCCCCGCCAACGCCGACGATCGATGCCGGCGATATGACAGCCGCGGTCTTCAAGCTGCCGGCCGGGGAGGAGGTATATCTTGGAATCATCTTCAGGATGAACAATTCTTCCGAGAACACGCCCATCGCACTTTCCTATGTGATCGTCAAGCCTTTCGAAAGGGAGTTGAGCAATTCGATGGCCCCCATTCTCGGTACGTTCGGTGTGGTCTCGGTGGTTTTCCTACTCCTTACTTCGATCATCGGCCGTGTCATCTCACAGGGTATCACCCGGCCCATTAACGAGCTCGTTCGGGGAACCGGTGAAGTCAGCAAGGGGAACTACGACTACGCCATACCGGCGGAGGGAAATGATGAGCTCGGGTTCCTTGCCCGAAAATTCGGGGAGATGAGCCGATCGTTGAAGGAAAAAATCACGGAGTTGGACCGGCTCAACCGGGATCTCCTCTCGCGGAATCGCGATCTGGATGAAACGCTCCAGAAACTGAAACAGGCGCAGGAAGAATTGGTGCAGGGGGAACGTCTTGCCGCGACGGGCAAACTGACCGCACAGCTTGCCCATGAAATCAACAATCCGATCCATAATATTCAGAGTTGCCTCAAGACGACCCTGGGTAAGCTGCCGGAGGGATTTGAAGGGCGGGAGCTCGTGGAGGTCGCATTTGACGAAGTCGCCCGCATGTCGAAACTGACCCGTCAGATGCTCGATTTCTACCGAACCTCCCTCGTGCCGGAAGTACTGCAGCCCACCAGCGTGAACGACGTGCTGAACGACGTCCTGACCGCGTCGCGAGCGGAATTGGCTGCTGCGGGCATTACCGTCGGGACGGCGTTCGACCCAGAGCTTCCCGAAGTAAATGGATCGGGGGACAAGTTAAAGCAAGTATTTCTCAACATGATCCTCAATGCCAGGGATGCCATGCCGCAAGGGGGCGCGCTGAAGCTCTCCACGTTTGTCGGGGGAAATGCCGTGAAGGTGGTCCTTGCCGACAACGGCATCGGCATTCCGAAAGAAAATTTGAACAGGATCTTCGATGCCTTTTTCACCACGAAAGCGAAAGTCAGCGGTGTGGGTCTGGGACTTTCAGTCAGCTACGGTATTGTTCACCAGCATCGCGGGATGATCACCGTCTCCAGTACGGTAGGAGAGGGGACGACGTTCGTCGTTTCGCTTCCCCTTGTCCGTTCGCATGCTCCACTGACCGCCTCGGAAGGATAGATGCATGAAAGAAACGATTCTTATCGTCGATGATGATAAGGGTTTTCGCGTCGCGACTCTTGCGCTGTTGAAAGACAACGGCTATACGGTCACCGCGGCGGCCAATGGCAAGGAGGCAAAAAAAATCCTGACGGAAGAGCGCGTGGACCTGGTGCTTTCCGACCTTGTGATGGAGGGGATGAACGGGATCGAACTCCTGCAGTGGATCAGGGCGAGCGTCCCCGGGACACCGGTGATGATGATCACCGGCTTCGGTTCCATCAATACCGCGGTGGAGGCGATGCGGCTCGGCGCTTACGACTATATCACAAAACCGTGCGATAACGACGAGCTTTTGATCAAGATCCGTCGCGTTCTCCAGGAACAACAAAAGGACCGCGAGCTGCGCCGCCTCCGGGAGGAGATCCGGGAACAATTCAGCTTCGGCAACATCGTCAGCAAGAACGAGCGGATGAACAAAATTTTCAAGCTCGTGAACCAGGTGTGTGAAACCGACGTGACGGTACTCGTGCTCGGCGAGACCGGCACGGGGAAGGAGTTGCTCGCGAAAGCGATCCATTACAACAGCACGCGCAAGAACAAACCATTTGTCGTTATCACTTGTTCAGCGTTGTCCGAAACACTCCTGGAAAGCGAGCTGTTCGGACACGAGAAGGGGGCGTTCACCGGGGCGCAGAAACTGCGGATCGGCAAGTTCGAGGACGCGCAGGGGGGGACCGTGTTTCTCGACGAAGTGGGGGATGTTCCGCTTCACCTGCAGACGAAGCTCCTCAGAGTACTCCAGGAGAAGGAGATCGAACGTGTCGGAGGAAATCACCCGATCCCCGTTGATGTCCGGGTCATCGCCGCCACGAACCGGAACCTTTCCGAGATGATGAAAGCCGGGGCATTCCGGGAGGACCTGTTTTACCGACTCAATGTGTTCCCCCTGCAACTTCCCCCTCTTCGTGAACGAATGGACGACATGCCGATCCTGGTTGAACATTTCCTGCAGAAGCATACCGGCCTCGCGAACGGAACGACGCGGCGTCTCAGCCCGTCAGCGACGGCGATGTTGATGGGGCATGACTGGAGGGGAAATATCCGGGAGCTGGAGAACGTGATCAAGAGGGCCATCATTCAGACGGAAGGGGAGATTATCCAAACGGTCGATCTCCCGGCGACGGCCGCCGGTGATGTGCGGCCGTATGTTCCACGGCCTGCCGAATCGGGTGAGATCCCCTTTAAAGAATACATCAAGAAAATCACCTACGATGCTGAATCGAGGTACCTTGTCGATATGCTCGCGCGCCACCAGGGAAATATCAAGGTCATTGCTGAATTAATGGACGTGGATCGCAAGACGATTTACCGCAAAATCGAAGAGTTCGGTATCGATGTCACAAAATATCGCCAATCGATGGAATCTTCGTGAGGCATGGGTTCCCCACGGAACCCCCTTCTCAGCCATTCCCGCCACACTTTTTCACTCTCCCCCGCATCCGAGATACTCAAAACTCCGTAATTCCCAAGAAACCCACCATCACAGCAACGGGAGGGTCTGGCAGGGGGTTTGCAGGTCCCTTCCGGACATTCCGGCTCCGACCGGTGACACTCAGGTTCAACGTTCTTCTGTCAGAAGGGGGTTCTATGAAAAAATTTTTCATGGTTGCGGGTCTTCTCGTCGCGATGGCCACGACGGGTTCAGCCCAAATTTTCTTCACGGCCAAAATCGACGGAGCACAGGAAAATCCTCCGGTCACCACGAATGCCAGGGGGACCGGCGCGTTCGTGCTGAACGCCGATGGAACAGAGCTTTCCTACTCCATCACGGTCAACGGGTTGACCATGACCGCAGCACACTTTCACAATGCTCCCGCCGGAACGAATGCGGGAGTGGTCAAGGACCTTTCCTTCACCAACAATACCTCCACAGGCGTGTGGCGAAGCACTGATGCGAATCAACCCCTCACCGATTCCCTGTTGAGCGAGTTGTTGCGCGGCCGGTTGTATGTCAACGTTCACACCTCGGCAAACCCGGGAGGGGAGATGCGGGGACAGGTATTGCTCTCCGTTCCCGTCGGGTTTTCCGCGAAGATGGACGGGAGTCAGGAGAACCCGGCCGTCACAACCAATGCGCGCGGAATCGGTTCCGTCACACTGAATACGGACGGGACGGTCTCATACGATGTTACCGTTGCCGGTCTGACACCGACGGCGGCGCACTTTCACAATGCACCGGTCGGGACGAATGCAGGGGTCGTCAAGAACATCACGTTGAGCAACAATACGGCCGGCGGAACATGGTCAGGCAGCGATGCCACCCAGCCGTTAACCAACCAGCTTCTTCGCGAGCTTGTCAGGGGTCGGCTCTATATGAACGCGCACACGAGCGCAAATCCCGGGGGAGAAATCCGGGGGCAAGTCCTCCGCAACACCGGGGCGAGCTTCACGGCGAAGCTTGACGGCGCCCAGGAGAATCCATCGGTTTCCACCACGGCCCGTGGGACGGGCTCCTTCGTGCTGAACGCGGCCGGGACCCAGTTGCACTATCATGTCGTTTTCGACGGCCTCACGCACACGGCGGCTCATTTCCATAACGCGGCCGCCGGGACGAATGCCGGCGTCGTAAAGGATCTCTCCTTCACCAACAATACTGCAACAGGGGTGTGGAGCAGTTCGGATGCCAGTCAACCGCTGACGGATGCACTGCTCAGCGAGTTGCTGAACGGCAGGCTCTACGTCAACGTTCACACCTCCGCGAATCCGGGGGGAGAAATCCGGGGCCAGGTGCTCATGACCTCCGGTGTGGGTTTTATGGCGATGATCAGTGGGAGCCAGGAGAATCCGGCGGTCACCACCACGGCCAGCGGTACCGGGTCGGTTGTGCTCAACACGAACGGAACCGTCGGATACGAAGTGACGGTGACAGGATTGACGCCGACCGCGGCGCATTTTCACAATGCACCGGCCGGAACAAACGCGGGCGTGGTGAAGGACATTGCACTGGTGAATAATTCCTCCTCCGGCATGTGGACCAGTGGTGACGCGACCCAACCGCTGACCGATCTCTTGTTGCGCGAGTTGATCAAAGGAAGGCTCTACATGAACGTCCACACATCCGCGAATCCCGGCGGAGAAATCCGTGGTCAGGTTTCCGGCTCGACCGGGATCGCCACGAGCGTGGAGCGGGTGGAGCACAATGGGATCCCGGAAGAATTCATGTTGGATCAGAATTATCCCAATCCGTTCAATCCGGCAACGACAATTTCCTACCGGCTTGCACGAAGCGGTGCAGTTACGATTGCAGTATACAATACGCTTGGACAGTTAGTTGCAACGCTCGTAGATGGCGTGCAGGAGGCGGGGGTACAGAATATAACCTTCGAGGCTGGCTCCCTGCCGAGTGGGGTCTACTTGTATCGGCTTACGGCTGGAGGAACTACTGTCCAAGCGAAGAAAATGATGCTGGTCAAATAAGGGGGATCCGCGTTAAGGTCGCGTTCCCAGGGCCCAACCGGTCTTGACCGGTTGGGCCTTCGTGGGTTTAGGGTAGATTAAGAGGACTTTGAGCGTTATCTTTACGGATGACCGGGAACTATCGACCTGATCTTCGGCCATCCTCACTGACTTCAACGGAGCTGCAATGATTGCTCGATCTGCGACCTTGACAGGGTTCATCCTTGCCGTCCTGATGACCTTCGGGGGGTGCGAGGATTTCGGAACCGCACCATTTCCCCATTCGATTCTCTTTACGTCGGGGAACAATCAAACGGGGAAAGCGGGACAGCAATTGGCCCCCCTGGTTGTCTCCGTGCTGCATCAGGGCTTCGATCCCCTGGCTGGGATCCGGGTCCGGTTTTCCATTGTTGAAGCTCCGGCGGGGGCGATCCTACAGACTCTTCCCGAAGCGAGCGTCCTCACTGACGCTCAGGGCCGGGCATCAGCCTTGTTTACGCTCGGCAGTAAGTTGGGAGTGTACCGTGTTAAAGCAGAGGTGGATTCCAACCCCGGGGTTGCGGTCGTCTTCAAGCTGGAAGCGACAGAGGAAGACGCACCTCCCGTCGCCGAGCTTTCGTTCCGAACTGATATTCTTCCCATCTTTCAACGTCACGGCTGTTTAAGCTGTCACGGCGGCACGAACAACCTGTTTGTCGGGACCGTGCCGCAGTTGCTCACGGGAGGATTGAACGGCCCTGCCGTCACAGCGGGCAACGCGGACGCAAGTCTGATCATCCGAAAAACCTCAACCACGCCGCCGTTTGGGGATCGTATGCCGCTGGGAGGAGCATATCTTCCCGACAGCACCATCCAGGTTCTCCGCACCTGGATTACACAGGGGGCCAAGGATAATTAGAGCTTATCTCAAAAATGT
>JBBEBV010000062.1:5280-7291 GCA_040882165.1 Bacteroidota bacterium | reverse complement strand
TTGAACCCCTTCGGGGTTCGCGATTGGTCCTCGCGTTAGCTATTCAATTTGAATCCCTTCGGGATTCACAATCCGCCATGGAACTGGTTATTCACCTTGAACCCCTTCGGGGTTGGGGTCATTCAACCTCTTTGGGCTATTCACCTTGAACCCCCTCGGGGTCGGGCTCATTCAACCCCCCCGGAGTTTGGAGGTGGTTTGTCTTGCATTCGGCCATCTCTATGGTCTCTACTAACAGTAACGAATTGAGGTAACAGATCAGAGAAGTTTTCTTGGTCGGGTACGGTGACTGAATGGGGTGAGTCAAAAAGACGGCAGGGAAGGGTTGTGCTTCGTGGAACCGGGCTACTTTCCTTTGAACTGCGCGGGGCGTTTTTCAAGGAAGGCTGTGACACCCTCTTTGTGGTCCTCAGAAAGTGAAGCGATCTCCTGGATGGTCGCTTCGTAGTCAAGGAGGGCATCGAGGTCGGAGGCGAGAGCTTTATTCAGCGTGCGCTTGATGAGTCCGATCGATTTAGTGGGGGATTTGGCAAGGCGTTCGGCGAGTTCCATCGTGATTTTTTCGAGGTCGGGGGAGGGGACAATCTTGTTGACCAATCCAACACGCTCCGCCTCCGCGGCAGTGACGTCGTTCCCGAGCGCAGCGTATTCAAACGCCTTCGCCATGCCGACGAGTCTGGGGAGGAACCAGTGCGATCCTGAGTCGGGCACGAGTGCGATGCGGATGAAGACTTCGATGAGCTTTGCATGTTCCGCCATAATACGCATATCACACGCGAGGGCGATGCTCAGTCCGGCCCCCGCCGCCACGCCGTTGATCATGCCGATAATCGGTTTCTCCATCGACCGCATTTTCCGGATCATCGGGTTATAGCTTTTTTCGAGCGATTGCTTGAGCGACCGCCGCTCCCCCTTTTCTGCATGTTCCTTCAGATCCTGACCCGAACAAAACGCCTTCTCACCTGCCCCACGGATGACGAGGCAACGGACGTTTGGATCTTTCTCTGCCTCTTTCAACGATTCATTGAGCTCTTTCTTCATCTGCTCGTTCAGGGCGTTGAAGACATCCGGCCGGTTAAGGGTGATGGTGACGACGGAGTTATTGACATTGTACAAAAGCGTTTCGAAAGGCATATGCTTCGCGCTCTAATGGCTCTTTGATCGGTGAATGATACCTGTCGTGGTTTGCGTGCCCCATCCATTCCCCCTCCCCCTCACCCCTCTGCCCCCAATTTCCCCCTCAACAAGCACTCATCTGCCCTTCCACTCTGGTTTTCGCTTCTCCACGAACGCCTTCATTCCTTCCTTTTGATCCTCGCTTGAGAAGAGGAGGTAGAAATTCTTCCGTTCGAACTCGAGTCCCCCTTCGATCGTCGTGTCGAACGCTTTCAGCACCGATTCTTTCGCGAGCTTGACAGCAACCGGAGCTTTCCCGGCGATTTCCTTTGCCAGATTCTTTGCTTCCTGCAAATAGTATTCGACCGGCACAACCTTATTGATCAATCCCCATTGTAATGCTTCCTGCGCCGTGATCATCCCTCCGGTCAGTACCATCTCCATGGCCTTCACTTTTCCAACAGCCCTGGTCAATCGCTGTGTTCCGCCGGCGCCGGGGATCACGCCGATGTTGATCTCCGGCTGACCGATCTTCGCCGTCTCGGACGCGATCACCATGTCGCACGTCATCATCAGTTCGCAGCCGCCGCCAAGGGCAAACCCGCTGACAGCAGCGATGATCGGTTTCTTGATCTTCCGGATCCGGTCCCAGCGGGCGAACTGATCGCGCTGGAGCATGTCCATCGCCGAGGCATCCGCCATCTCTTTAATATCCGCCCCGGCCGCGAAGGCTTTTTCATTCCCGGTGAGAACGATGCATCGCACGTCATCATCCTTTTCCAGCGTTTCGAGCGCATCCACCAGTTCGATCATCAATTGAATGTTGATCGCGTTCAGCACCTCGGGACGGTTAAACTGAACGACGGCGTAACCGGATTCTTTCGTCAGGAGGATG
>JBBEBV010000062.1:0-5180 GCA_040882165.1 Bacteroidota bacterium | reverse complement strand
GCGTTAATCCCTTCGATAATCTCCGGTGCGGATGTATGGACGGTAAGCCAGTCGCGCGCGTGGCCGATCGTCATGCTCCAGGAAAAATCACGCCAGAAGTTGAGTTGCTGTTTCGTGTAGCGGGTGCATTCAGGAAGTTTCCTGACGAGTTTCTTGCACATCGCTTCGACGGCGGCATCGAGCTCTTTGCGGGGGACAACCTCATTCACTAATCCCCACTCGAGGGCTTTCTTTGCCGGAATCGGTTCGCACAGGAAGAGGATTTCACGCGCACGACGGTCGCCGACAATCAACGGCAACCACTGGGTGGCTCCCGCGGCAGGGACGGATCCATGCTCGGTGCCGACGTGGCGGATGCTGATATCATCGGCCGCGATGGCAAGATCACATGACATCTGCAATTCGTTTCCGCCTCCCACCACCATGCCGTTGAGCCGGGCTACGGTCGGTTTGCCGATGCTGCGAAGGCGTTCGAAGGTTTCGATGAAGACTCCCATCCATTTGTAAAAATCATTCGGCCGGTCAAGGAAGTCCTCTTTCCATTCCTTCAGGTCCGCTCCCGTACAGAAGGCCCGGTCTCCCGCGCCGCTGACGACTACAACCGCGATCGTGTCATCCCACGCGGCGTCCTGAAATGCGGAACCGAGCTCCAGCAGCGTCTCAAGGTTCAGGCAGTTGAGCACCTTCGGACGGTTGATGGTGATCGTCGCCACCCGCCGTTTCTTTTCGTACACGATGTTCTTGAAGCGGAATTCTTTTGATGTCCAGCCGGAATACTTGCTCATAAAATTTGATTCTTAAATGAGAGTGGAGAGGAGTCGACGGCCGGAAGTCAGTCCTGGAACGAATCTGTGGAAGAATCTTCCTTCACCTCGGCGAAGAACATGGTGACGAGGCTTCCCGCGAACTCCATCACATCCCGGGCGGCGGCTTTGCCTTCCTGGGAGGCGAGGGCGCGTTGCATGGACTCGGCGTTGTCGAAATACATTTCGGCCATCAGATACTGCTTCGGCTCGCCGATGGGGGCGCCGGTGATGTGGGAGACTTCAAGCTTCCGCAGCCCGGGCCATTTCCTGACGAGGGGAGTATGGATCCCGAAGTAGTGGTTTTCGAATGCCTTGACGTCTTCCGGTTTTTTGTACAGGGCGATGAGTTTGACCATAATGAACTTTCTTCGGGATGAATGATGGACGAGCGGGAACGGACAAATATAGAAGATGACCGGAAGAGAAGCAAGGTCGACACGTTTGGAATGGATGTCCGGAGGCACTGATCGATCGGGAGGCGGAAAGGAAGAATCTGAAGAGGTTTTTCAGTATCATTATAACCTTATGCCGGCAGCCGACGAAGCACCGAAACTCCTCTCGACGCAAGAATCGCTTCTGACAGCCATCGGTGGCATGGCTGCGCAGGCCGGGCTGTCGCCGCGCACAGTCCTCAAGCAACTCCGACCGATGGTTCGGGGCACGCCCGACCCTCAGCGCGGGTTGAACAATCTGCACCGCTTCCTCTCCGCGGGGTTTTCCTCGACGATCCTCCGCGATTTCCATCACCATCCAATGCTGTTGGAAATCGCCCTCCAGCTCTTCTCGCAGTCACAGTTCCTTGCCGATATCCTCGTCAGGAATCCGGAGCTTTTTGCATGGTTGACGGCTTCCCCCGCGCTCAAGACCCGGAAGAGTGCTTCGGATTTTGTCGCTGAAGCGGGCGATGCGGTTCATTTGTTCAATCGCATCGAGCGAAAACTCGATTCGCTCAAGCGGTTTCAGCGTCGGGAACTGCTTCGGATAGGCGCCCGCCACCTGCTGAAGGAGGCGGACATCGCCGTGACTTCAGCCGAGCTGGCGGCCCTTGCCGATGGGGTCATTGATGCGGTGCTCCGGCTCGGTCATCAGCATCTTGCTGAAACGACGCAGGTGCAGATCGACGGCACGCTCGCGGTGATAGGGCTCGGCAAGCTCGGGGGAGAGGAACTCAACTTCAGCTCCGATATCGACCTGATGTTTGTGTACGACAAGGATGGAACGCTGGACGGGTCGGCGGGAAGGATCTCCACGCTGCATGAGTATCACAACCGCCTCTCGGAGTTCGTTGTTCGCAGGCTCACCGAACACACGGCCGAAGGGCACCTCTACAGGGTCGATATGCGGTTGCGACCGGAGGGGGACACGGGACCACTTGCGCTTTCCCGGGCAGGGTATATGGTGTACTATGAAACGCGAGGGGAGGTGTGGGAACGCCAGATGCTCCTGAAGGCCCGTGTGGTGGCTGGTGAAAAGAATGTGGGGGAACGATGGCTGGCGGAGATTGAGCCGTTCGTCCATCCCAAGACTCTGCTCGGGAGTCCATTGCAGGAAATTGCACGGATCAAAGCCAGGATCGAAACAAAGGTTGATGCGGATGCAAACATCAAACTCGGAAGCGGGGGGATCAGGGATATCGAATTTACGGTCCAGGCACTTCAATTGCTGAATGCGGGAACTCACCCCTCACTACGTGAACGCGGAACGTTGCGCACAATCGAGGCGCTTGCAGGGGGAGCGCTGCTCTCCGAACGCGAGCGGAAATTTCTGACGGATGCCTACAAATTTCTTCGCGGGGTAGAGGACCGGCTTCAGCTCCTCCATGGCCTGCAGCGCCACGAACTCCCGGAATCGAAGGAGGAGATGAAGGTTCTCGCGAAGCAACTCGGGTCGGCTTCCACTCAGGGATTCCAAAGGACCCTTACCCTGCATCGCACACGGGTCCGAAAAATATTTACGTCAGTGTTCCATGGCAGGGGGACACCACACCAGGCACGATCCGGTCATGGAGTCCGGATGATCGAATCGGGTTGGTTCAGGAAGATCGGATGGCTCCATCCCGGCGAGGCAGCCCGCAATCTTGACGGGATCGCCGGAGACCTCCCTGAGTTGCAGGGTGAAAAGGAGATGAAGCAAATGGTCTCCTTCCTTGCAACATTCAAAGCCCCTGATTGGTGTGTGAAGAATCTCCTTCTGCTCTCCTCCTCCCAACCTATCCGGAGGACGCTGCAGCAGGCGGTTCAGAATCCCCAAACCCTCAGACTTCTGCTGCTGATTTGTTCCCGCAGTTCAAACCTTGCCCGGCTTCTGGCGCATGAGCCGTTGTTGTTCGAGAGCCTCGTCGGGCGGACGGATGAAGCATTGCGCCGCGATGCAGGGTGGGAATTCCTGCGTCGATCCGATTTGATCCGCTACAGGCAGTACAACGAGTTCAAAGCAATTGTCCGCTGGCTGCTGGGAGCAACAACGATTGAAGAGATGCTGCACGAGCTCAGCTCGTTGGCGGAGGGGATTCTTCTCGAGAGTTGCGCCCATCTTGATGACAAACTCCGGGGAGAAGGCGGGCGCCTTCAGTTCGTACTCCTCGCGCTCGGGAAGTTTGGAGGGAGTGAAATCAATATAGGCTCCGACCTTGATCTCGTTTTCGTTTATCCCGGAACTCCGGAAGAGAAAACGAGGGACATCGCCCAGGAGTTCGTCCGGCAACTGGTGGGGGAGACCGAGGGAGTGTACGACATCGATCTCCGGTTGAGGCCGGAGGGGAAGAATTCCCCTCCGGCGATCGAGTTAGACTATTATAGAGGGTATCTTCGGGGGAGGGCCTCCTTGTGGGAGCGGCAGTCCCTGACGAAGGCCCGCCCGATAGCCGGAACACCCGAGATATGCGCGGAAATTTCGGAACATCTCCAACGCTATGTTTATCGCGATCCACTCCCCTTGGACTGGCTGCGCCAGATAAAGGCGATGCGGGGAAAGATGGAACGCGAGCGGGTCCAGGAACAGTCCGGGGTCGATTTGAAGCTGGGGAAGGGGGGACTCGTCGATCTGGAGTTCCTTCTTCAGATCCTTGCCTTGAGGTACGGAGGAGAACAGGAACGATCCATCCCCCCGGGGTCCATGAAAGCTCTCCGGGAGTTCGTGGGACGCAGGGTTGTGACGAGGATGGACGGAAAAGTCGTCGGTGAGAACCTCTCTTACCTGCGTCGGCTGGAGACCCTCGTCAGGATCAATGCAGATTCAGCGGAATTCATCCTCCCCAGGGATCCAGAAAAGTTGAAGGTGCTGGCGGCAGGCATGGGGGACTCATCGGTGAAGGTGTTCCTTCGTCGTGTCGCCGCCATAAGAAAAGCAAACCGATCACTGTTTCTCCGCACCATGAAACGCGTGGGGAAAGCGTGAAAAGGGTGCTGGACATGGAGGTTCATGAAAACATCCTGGCGGGCATCGCCGGGTTGGTTTGCTTCATGGTGTATCTCACCACCATGGCGCCCGGGCTTTCCTTTATCGATAGCGGTGAACTCGCGGCTGTGGCCTCCACGCTTGGGATCGCGCATCCAACCGGTTACCCGCTTTTTGCCCTCCTGGGGCGGGTCGCGGTCCTGGTTCCCCTGGGGTTGGAGGAGATTCTTGTCCTGAATTTCTTTGCCTCGATCGTCACCTCTCTTGCCGTCGCCTTCTTTTTCAAGTGCGTTTCCAGAATCCGCACTCTTGTTGCCCCGGCTGCACCCGGCCCAGAGAAGAATCGGTATCTCCTCGGAGCATCGTTTCCGTCACTCGCGGGCTCTTTGGTGTTTGGATTCTCGACCACGGTCTGGGCGCAGTCGGTTGTGACCGAGGTGTACGCACTGCACCTCTTTTTATTGATGGCTATGCTTTCCGCATTTCTGAAGGCGGCGGGTGATTTTCAAGCTGATGCATCTCATGTTCCCCGGAGTTTGTTCCTCGCTTCATTCCTGCTTGGGTTGGGGTTTACCAATCACATGACGACGATCCTGATTGTTCCTGCAGTATTTTTTCTCTATGCCCGGATTTGGGGATTGAAGCGGGAAGGGTTGATCCTTCTCGCGAAATTGTCTACCTCCTTTATACTTGCTCTCTCCCTGTATCTGTATCTCCCAGTCAGGTCGGGAGTGCATCCTCCCCTCGATTGGGGACATACGGCATCACTCGAAAAATCTTTCTGGCACATTTCAGGCAAGCAGTACCGGGGTTGGATTTTTTCCGGATTCGAGAGCGCCGAAAAACAGTTCGGATATTTTGTTGCCAATCTCCCCACGGAGTTTTCCTGGGTCGCTTATGGGATTGCCGTGGCCGGTGTTTTGTACCTCTTTCACCGGAACCGGCAACTGTTGTACTTGTTAGGGATAGCTTTTTTTA
>JBBEBV010000061.1:0-1289 GCA_040882165.1 Bacteroidota bacterium | reverse complement strand
GATCTCTCGGATCCGGGCCTCATAACCGATCTTATCTACAATATTAAGCCGGATGAGATTTATCATCTCGGGGCGCAGAGTCATGTCAGGGTTTCGTTCGACCTGCCCGAGTATACCGGCGACATCACGGCTCTCGGGACACTCCGCATCCTCGAAGCGGTCAGGAGAAGCGGCGTCAAGTGCCGCTTCTATCAGGCCTCATCTTCCGAGATGTTCGGCGCGGCTCCCCCACCTCAGTCGGAATTAACCCCCTTTGCACCCCAGAGTCCTTATGCCATTGCAAAGGTTTATGCCTACTGGATCACCAGGAACTACCGCGATGCGTATAAGCTCTTCGCGACGAACGGCATCCTGTTCAATCATGAGAGCCCAAGACGCGGAGAGATCTTCGTCACCCGAAAAATTACCCGCGCACTTGCCAATATCCTCGCCGGCCGCCAGGCAAAGCTGTACTTGGGAAACCTCGATGCGAAGAGGGACTGGGGTTTCGCGCCCGAGTATGTCGAGGCGATGTGGAAAGTCCTCCAGCATGAATCCCCCGAGGACTTCGTTATCGGAACCGGTCACAGTTACAGCGTAAGGGAGTTTCTGGAAAAGGCCGCATCCTATGTCGGGTTACAGCTTCAATGGTCCGGCTCAGGTCCGGATGAGAAGGGGAGGGTGGCATCCAGGCAAGGTTCTTTTGTTTCTGAAGTCAGTGAAGGGGCAACGCTTGTTGAGATCGACCCCAAGTACTACCGCCCCACCGAGGTCGATTTCCTGCAGGCCGATATTTCAAAAGCGAAGAATCTACTTGGTTGGGAGCCGAAGGTGACGTTCGACGAGCTCGTGAAGGTCATGATGGATTACGACCTTCTTGCGGCCGGCCTGACGCCCCCCGGCGAGGGGATCAAATCGATCGAAGCAAAGGGCTTCACCTGGACGAAGCATAAGTTTTCAGTGCACGAGGCGATCAAGGAGGGGCTCGGGTAATTCAAACCATTTGTTAATTGGTTAATTGGTTAACTGGTTTATTGGTTAATTGCCTGCCCGCCGACTTGCCCGCCTTCTTTGTGGCGGGAGTGCGTAGCACGCTGGCGGGCCTGCCCGCCGACTTGCCCGCCTTCTTTGTGGCGGGAGTGCGTAGCACGTAGGCGGGGTTAATTAACCAATCACCAATCACCAATTAACCGATACGACTCCTTGTATTCAATATGTAATGTCAGCTTGACACAAAGTAGAACTTTTTGTAATGTGAAGAACCTCTTCACGGAAACCCTGGCCGGGCGAAAGTATATCTTTCACCTCTA
>JBBEBV010000060.1:0-7391 GCA_040882165.1 Bacteroidota bacterium | reverse complement strand
TCATCCGAACCAGGATCCCGGAGCTTTCCTCCAACTTCCATGATATGTATGAGCGAAAGCCGTTCGAGTTCTCCGGCTATCTTCAGGACAAGATGGAGTTCTCGGACCTGATCATCAACCTGGGAATGCGGTTCGACTATTTTGAACCCGACGGCTTCATCTTGAACGATGAGAGTGACCCGAGCATTTACAACCCGATCAAGCCGGGCAACCGTTTTGAGGATGCCAACGGAAACGGTATTCAGGATCCGGGCGAGCGGACCAAGACGGTCGAGGACAGGAAAGCGTACTGGTACAGCAAAGCACCCAGGAAGTTTCAGATCAGTCCGCGCTTCGGGGCCGCCTTCCCGATCACGGATCGCGGTGTGGTGCATTTCTCGTACGGGCATTTCTTCCAGGTTCCCCGCTTCGAGCGCCTGTATGAGAATCCCGATTTCAAAATCGGCTTCGGCACCGGCAATCAGGGAGTGGTCGGGAACGCGAATTTGGAGCCCGAGCAGACCATCAACGCAGAGCTCGGCGTGCAGCAGCAGCTCTCGGATGACATGGCGGTCGATGTCACAGCCTACATTCGCGACATCCGGAACCTGACCGGCACCCGCGGTGATGAGATCGTGATCTTCGGAGGTTCGGCCACGTACAGCAAGTATGTAAACAGCGATTTCGGATTTATTCGCGGCCTGGTGCTTTCCTTCAACAAGCGATTTGCGGGGGGATTGGCTGCAACGGTGGATTACACCTACCAGGTGGCGCGTGGCAGTGCATCGGATCCCCGCGAGGCGCGCAATGCCGTGGCGGGAGGAGCCCTGCCGGAAGTCCAGCTCGTGCCGCTCGGATGGGACCAGCGCCATACTCTCAACAGCACTGTGTCGTATTCCATGCCGTCCTGGAGCCTCAGTTTCATCGGTCAGTTCGGGACGGGAACACCCTATTCGCCGAGACGATCGACCGACATCACCGCCCTGCTGACCAACAGCCAGACCAAGCCGCAGTTTTTCAACATCGACGGCAGGGCCCATTATGAACTGAAACTCGACCCGTACCGCTTCGTGTTCTTCGTTCGTGTCTTCAACCTGTTCGATGCGCGGAACGAGGTGGGGGTTTTTGACGACACCGGCCGTGCCGGTTTCACGACGGATGAACAACGGGCGCGGCAAATCAATCCCCCCGAGCTCGTCAATCCGCTCGAAGAAGCGTTCCGGGTACCGCAGTTTTATTCGGAGCCGAGGCGGATCGAATTTGGCATCAATCTGGAACTTTGAGCCCGTGCGATCCATTATGAGTGTACTGGCTGCCTCAAAGAGAAGAAAAGATTTGCCACAGGGGACACAGGGAATACAAAGAAGAATTGCAAATCAGACCTCAACCGAGGTTGTCTTCAAGAACACCTTGCTCTTACTCAATCGAAGAGGATGTTTGAACGGTACTATAAAATGCACAGTTACCTTCTCAAAACTTCAATAGCCGTCATAATCCTCGCAGCGGTATCCTGCGATGTGGCATTGGCGCAAAGCGGGCGTGAGTTCCGCCGCTCGGCTGTTCACAATGGGAACCAGGTTCGTAGTGTGTTCGGGAACTGGGGTGTCATCGGCCAGCCCTCCACGGGAGGTCCGCGGGGCGCATGGAAGAACGACAACAACGGTTATCTGGGTGATGTAAGCCCGATGGTTGGAGCCGAAGTGAAGTGGGGCGCGGGACTTTTCCACTCCGTGATGACGGTGCCGGTCGAACGCCCGACCGAGTTGCGTGACGAGGATCCGCGGACCGGCAAATCATGGACCTTCGAACCGGTCGGCGGGTATATCAACGCCAACCAGCAGAAGGTGGCCCTCAGCACTGACCGCAATTCCTGGCCCCTGTTCTGGCCGGACAAGATGGGTGATCCGAGCGACCCGGGATGGCGGGGGTCGTGGAACGGATATTTCGGCAAGCGCATCAGCGCCGACCAGGAGAGCTACTTCGTGATGGATGATAATAACGATGAGCGCTTCAATCTTGCAGATAATAACCCTGCACGGATCGCGTTCAAACCGGACCCCACAAGGCCTTCCCGGAACGGACTGGGCCTCGAGGTGCGCGTGCGTGGACTGCAATGGGCCCAATTTCTCGCGAAGGACAACATCTTCTGGCTGTACGAAATCACGAACACGGGGACCGTCACCTATGACAAAGTCGTGTTCGGCATGCTGGTCGGCACCTATATCGGCGTAACGGGCACGGACGATTCCCCCCAGGAATATGACGACGACTGGTCCTTCTATGACGTCCGCAACAACATTACCTATACCGGCGATTTCCCGCGCAACAACAGCCGCAATCCGCTCTGGCGCGGGCAAGTCGGCATGGTGGGATACGCGTTCCTGGAAAGTCCGGGGAATCCGTTCGACGGTCTGGACAACGACGGCGACTCGGACTCGTCCGCCTTTGCCTCCTCGGCTCCGTACTTCCGGGCGGAAAGCTTTGACTCCACGCTGATCCGGCCGGGGGATCAACTGGTTCTCATCCGGGACGATTACAGCCGTATCGTCTATACGGTCCCGAATACCGATACGGTCACGGTGTACACCCGCGGGCGATCGACCCTGATCAGCCCCGGCATCACACGCGTGGCGGAGGGGAACATCGTCCGGGATTTCCAGGGGAACGAGTTCGTCAATCCCAATGCGTACGACGGGAGCGACAACGACTTTGACGGCATCATCGATGAAAATTTCTATCTCCACTACCGGCAAATCAAGCGCACCCGGACCGTCCCTCCCCGGACGCTGATCGATGTGCTGAGGCCGGTCCGGTACATCGACTACCGGCTTGGACTAGGGACGAACCCGTTAAGCATGATCGATGAGCGGCGCGACGACCAGGTGGATAACGATCAGGACTGGAACCGTGAGTTTGACGACGTCGGACGGGACGGGATCCCGGGGACGGGCGATTTCGGCGAAGCGGACGGACTGCCAACCTCCGGCTATGACGCCCTGGGAAGAGATACCGGTCTGCCCGGCGAGCCAAACATCGACAAGACCGATGTGAACGAGTCCGATCAGATTGGTTTGACAAGCTTTTATTATTTCACCCCTGCCGGCCGCGTCCGGTTAGGGGATGACGAATCGCTCTGGACCAACCTTGCCCCCGGGTTCTTCGATGTTCCCAATTCCATCGTCAGCAACAGGCCGGAGCGGGGAGAGGATGGCGACTTCATCTACGGATCGGGTTATTTCCCCATGCTCGGCGGTGCCACGGAGCGGTTCTCCCTGGCGTTGGTGTACGGCGGTGGGCAGGGAGGAAGCATCGAAGAGGACATCACCGATCTGCTGAAGAACAAGCAGACCGTCCAGAAAATCTATGACAGCAACTATCAATTTCCCCAGCCTCCCGATAAACCGACATTGGTGGCTGTTCCGGGAGACAAGCAGGTGACCCTGTACTGGGATCGTGCTGCAGAAGCATCGCTCGATCCGGTTCTGAAGATCCGTGATTTTGAGGGGTACAAGATCTACCGCTCGACCGATCCCGATTTCAGCGACATTTTCACCGTGACCGATGCGAGCGGAACGCCGCAGGGCTACCGCCCCTTTGCCCAGTTCGACCTCCGCAACAGCATCAGCGGTTACTTCCGTGCGAACGCCGAACTGTTCGCAGCGGCCTCCGGGTTTTCGTACTTCCTGGGGGACGACACGGGACTTTTGCATACCTTCGTGGACCGCGATGTGGAGAACGGTCGTCGCTACTATTATGCCATCGTCGCGTATGACCGGGGGGATGAGTTCCTCGGGATCTTCCCGTCGGAGAATACCAAGTTCATTTCGGTGCAGGCCACAGGAGAAGTGCTCACCGACGTCAACACTGCCGTGGTGGTTCCCAACGCCAAGGCTGCCGGGTATGTCTTCCCGCCGGATGCCGTTCCGGTCGCTCCCGTGGTCCGCTACGGCACGGGGGATGTCCGGTACAAGGTCGTCGACAACACGAAGATTACGGGACATACGTACCGGCTGGAATTCTTCGACACGCTGACGGACGAGGAGGACAACTTCAAGAATGGGAAGATCGATGCCGCGGACACATTGGAATGGCCCCGCGTAACGACGGCCTATTCGGTCAGGGATCTCCAGAGTATCACGGAGATGTTCATTGGTCAGGATACCGCGCTGGTCCGGTTGAAGAATAAACATCTCATCCCCTCCACCGTGACGGTCCGGAACGCGCAGGGAGCGGTGATGATCCCGGCAAGTTATCGTCTGGACCACGAACGGGGGGAAATCCGGGGTGCGACCAGCGGGAGTCTTCCTGCGGGGAGCTATGCGATCACCTATCAGTACTATCCGGTGTATGGGAGTCCCTACCTCTTCAACTCCCCCTTTGCAGCCGAGACTCAGGACGCGGATATTTTTGACGGCGTTCAGTTAATGTTCGACAACCGTTGGGATATTACGATCGTCGACAGTCTTTCAGGTTGGGTGGGGAAGAACGCCTACATTTATAATTTCATCCCGCTGGACGCCCAGCTCGGCACGCAACGCTACGCCGGCTACCGGCGGCCCGCGGATTACGAGGTGCAGTTCGCCAACCAGATTGTCGACACCTCCACTGCGGATCCGGACCTCTTTCCCATTTCGATCCCGGTCAACTTCCGGATCTACAATCAGACCGACAGTACGTTCGTCAAGTTTATTTTTGTCGATAACGACTTCAACGGGAGGCTCTCCCCCATCGATGAGATCGTTTTCCTGGAGAAAAACCCTGCCGGGGTGTTTGGTTATACATGGGACCT
Source organism: Bacteroidota bacterium (assembly GCA_040882165.1). Taxonomy (GTDB): domain Bacteria; phylum Bacteroidota; class Ignavibacteria; order UBA10030; family UBA10030; genus UBA6688. The sequence continues at coordinate 2,623 of JBBEBV010000060.1, read as the reverse complement.
GTTCGTCATCAACAAACCCGGGGACCGTCCTGACACGGTGTACAATCTCGTCGCAGGAGACAAGCTGGTTCTGAAAACATCGAAGCCGTTCCGGCAGGGGGATGTGTGGGAATTCACGACCGTCACGCCGCGCATTGATGAAACGCTCGCGGTGAATCAGTTGGACCGGGTGAAGGTGGTCCCCAATCCGTACGTGACGGCAAACCCGCATGAGCCGCCGCTTCCCCCCGGAATCACGAGCGGCCGCGGACAGCGGAAGATCGACTTCATCCACCTTCCAGCCCAGGCTACCGTGCATATCTTTACGGCGCGTGGGGATCACGTCACCACGCTGCAACACAGTGGGGATATCGAGGACGGCACGATCTCGTGGAATCTGAAGACCAAAGAGAACCTCGACGTCGCCTACGGTGTCTATTTTTATGTTTTGGAATCTCCCGCCGGCAAGAGATCCGGAAAGTTGGCAATCATTAAATGAGTGTGATCGGGACTATGAAACCAATGGTGTTTCGCTGCCTGCTGCTCGGAACCGTGATGGGGGCCGCCTGCGCGACCTTGTTTGCCCAGGCGAAAATCGGGACGACAGCAGCGTCGTTTCTTGGAATTTCCGTCGGTGCCCGCGCCGCAGCCATGGGGGATGCCGTTGTAGCTTCGGGTCAGGACGTCACGGCCATGTATTGGAATGCAGGTGCCTTTGCCCAGGCCGGGAAAAGTCAGATTGCCTTTGTCAACACGGAATGGCTTGTCGGGACGAAGTTCCGCTGGTTCGGCGTCATGCTGAATCTGGACGGAGCGAACGCTTTCGGTCTCAGCATGACCAATTTGGATTACGGGGAGGATGACGTCACGACGGTGCAGGCCCCGGACGGTACGGGGGAACGATGGAGCGCACAGGATATCGCCATCGCCGTTTCCTACTCGAGGATGTTGACAGACCGTTTTTCACTCGGAGGTTCCGTCAAGTATGTGGGGCAGACGATCTGGAACGAGACGGCAAGCACCGTGGCATTCGACCTGGGATTGTTGTTCGTGACGGGGTTCCACGACATGAGGCTCGGGATGTCGTTCTCAAACTTCGGCGGTGACCTTACGCTGGACGGCCGCGACCTCCTGCAGCGTGTCGATATCGATCCGCAGAACTCCGGTTCCAACAAGACGCTCGTCGGCAAATTGAAGACCGACCCGTGGCCGCTGCCATTGTTTTTCCGCGTGGGCCTTGCGATGGACGTGATCAAGAACGACCAGATGAAGCTGACGATCGCCGCCGATGCGGTGCGGCCGAACGACAACGTCGAATTCATCAACGTGGGAGGGGAGCTGACCTGGAACAATCTGGTATCCCTCCGGGGCGGTTACCGCTCCCTGTTCAAGGAAGATTCCGAGCAGGGGCTGTCGCTCGGGGCCGGCGTCCGGTATCAGGTGGAGGGGATCGCGACCATGGAGGTCGAGTACGCTTACACGCACTTCGGTCTGTTCGGGAATCTCAACACCCTGGGGCTCGCCATTGCATTTTGAACAGAAGCGGGCTTATGAAAAAGAAAATATCCGCCACAAAGATCACAATTGCACCTAACTCTCATCTTCATCATTCACTAATCACTCTGGAGGAAATCATGAAAATTGTCCAACGGATTTTGGCGACAGCGATGCTCTTCTTCATCGCTGCGAGCCTGAGCCCGGACTACGCGTTGGCGCAAAGCTCTGACAGCGTCAACGTAACGTTCTGGGTGAACACGGCAACGGTGCCGGATACGATGAAACCGACATCGTTCGTGCAACTGAGGGGGGATAATGCCTTCCTCGGACCCTGGGGACCCACGTCGAAGGCAATCCTGATGCACGTTGCCGGAGACTACTGGAAGGGGACCTTCAAGTTCAAGAAGGGAGATTCCTTCCCGTACAAGATCTTCACCAACGCAAACAGTGCTCTCACCTCGGAAAATGAAAGTGCGGGATGGGAGAACAATTTGCTCCCGACGAACGACAGGCTCCTGACGGTCGGTAACAGCGACACGACGCTCCCCGTTCAATTTGTCAATGGCACCGCAAACAATCAGGACCAATACTGGCGTCCGTGGACGGCATCGGACTCGATCGATGTCTACTTCCGTGTCAACATGGCAAGCAATGAGTCGTTCAACAAGAACACCCAATTCATGGGAGTTCGGGGCGGCGCGGCCCCGCTGGATTGGGGAAAGAGCATTGTGCTTACCCGCGAAAGTCCGCATGGAAACGGTGGAAGCCGTCAATACGACGCGACGAACCTCTGGTCGGCAGCGGCCCGCTTCCCGGCCTCGGCATTTGCGAGCACCATCGCATACAAGTATGTCATCCTGGATGCCAACAGTTCCACAGCCGGTGTCGTGGCGTGGGAGGATGGTATCCGGGCTGCGCCGGATGTCGGCAGCGGCGGAGACAGGACGATCATCGCCGCGGCTGCCCAAGGCGATACAACGATCGCCTGGAAATGGTGGGCCAATCTGCCGTTTGCTCCCTTCCAGGGGAGCGACACCCTGGTGATCACCTTCCGGGCGAATATGACACGGGCGCTTTCGGAGCGGGGTTTCGCCCATGGCGACACGGTGCAGGTACGCACGGGATATGGCGGCACGGCAAAAGAGGT
>JBBEBV010000059.1:0-42909 GCA_040882165.1 Bacteroidota bacterium | reverse complement strand
ATCGCCTCTCCCTTTTTTCTATCGATATCCGTTGGCGTGCGGAAAAAGCAGCACGGTGGGTTCCATTGTGATCATTCAATCACTATGTTCTTCCAAACCGCCTGTCCAATTCCTCCAGGGGGATCTTCACCATGACAGGTCGGCCATGCGGACACACATAGGGCATCTGCGTAGCGAACAACTGGTCAATAAGAACGAGCATTTCCGTCGTATTGAGCTTATCCCCGGCCTTGACGGCGGCTTTACAGGCAAAGGATTTTGCCAGCGTATCCCGCGCATCAATCGTCCGGTTGTGCTCCCCCTCCTTGAATTCATCAAGCACATCCTGCAGAATCTTGGTTTCATTTCCGATTCGCACATCCGCAGGGATCCCCTCGATCACAACGGTGTTCTTTCCAAATAATTTCAGGTCAAAACCTATCCGGGTGAGGCTATCCGCCAGCTCCTTCACGAGACTATAATCGCCGGCCGAAAGCTGGAGGGTGTGAGGGAAAAGGAGTTGTTGGGTGGTGGGGAGACTGTTTTCGAAATTGGCCAGGACTTTTTCGTACAGAATCCGTTCGTGCGCAACGTGCTGGTCGATAATCATCAATCCTGTCCGTACCTGGGCAAGGATATATTTATTGTGGATTTGCCAGATCGCACGCGTTTCACCGGGAGTCCCCGGCTCACCGGACGGGCGAATCGGCATATGCTGGACGACCCGGTTGCTCTGAACCGGCGGGTGAACTTCCTTCTCCACGGGAAACGTCGCCTCTCCATCGCGTTCCGCGCGCCCGGTCGGGATCCTCGATTCCACCTTGCCAAACAATTGGTCGAGGTCGATCTGCATGGAGGGCTCGGGATGAACAGCCGCGTGTCCGGTATCCGGTCCGGCTGGGCTCCAGGCAGCAGGTCTGCCGCCATCACGGCCCGGAGAAATAAACCTCAGCCGCTCTTCCATCTGGGAAAGCGTCTCCGGCTGTCTGAAGGAAAGGTTGGGGACCACATCATTCGCACCCAGCGTTTTCCTCACGCTGGTCAACACGAAGCGGTAGACAGACGATTCATTCTCGAACTTCACCTCCATCTTCGAAGGATGGACGTTCACATCAACCTTGTGTGGATCCAGGGTGATGTCGAGTGCATAAAAGGGAAACATCCCCTTGATCATCAGATGCTCGTAGGCCTGAAACACCGCATGGTTGATCGCCCTGTTCACGATGAACCTTTTGTTAATGAACAGGAACTGGTCCGACCTCGTTCTCCGTGCAAAATCAGGTTTTCCGATGTACCCTTCAAGGCTGAACGAGTCATGCAGTTCCCGGACGTGGATCATGGATTCAAAGGACTTTGCTCCAAACAGGTCTCTCATCCTCTCACCGGCCTGCTTCGGTTTGAGGTCCAGGAGAACATCCTCATCGCTGAGGTAATACCATGAGACGCCGGGATGGACAATGGCCATCCTGGTGATGACGTCCGTGATATTCTTGAGTTCGGTGTTACGGGTCTTGAGAAAATTTCTCCGTGCCGGCGTGTTGTAGAAGAGGTTCTTGACCGTGATGGAGGTCCCGGGTTCAGCTCCGGTCTTTGTATGCTCTTTGAGCTCGTTCCCTTCGACGCGGATGAATGTTCCCGTCTCATCCGACCGTTGCCTGGTCTTCATTTCCACCTGAGCCACCGCGGCAATCGAAGCCAACGCCTCACCGCGAAACCCAAGTGTCTGTATCGATTCGAGGTCCTGTGCTGACGCGATCTTGCTCGTGGCGTGACGCTCAAACGCGAGGAGGGCATCTTCCGGGGAAAGCCCCTCACCATCGTCCAGCACCTGGATCAATGTCCTTCCCGCGTCCTTGACAATGATCTTCAGCGCCGTTGCGTTCGCGTCGACTGCATTCTCCACAAGTTCCTTGACCACGGATGCGGGGCGCTGGACCACCTCACCGGCGGCGATCTTGTTCGCCAGGTCGGGTTTCAGTATTTGAATTTTTGAGGGCACGTTATCGGAGGCTTCCCGTGAGATAGAGGTAAGCATACAACACGAGCACCAGGATGATCGCCCAGATAAAAACAGGACGTCTTTTGGGTCTGTGCCTTCCACGTTCCTGGCGAAGCTCCTTCTTGAAACGCTCCTTCTGATCCGTCTCCGGTTTGTAGTACCGGGGCGCATATTCAAACCGGCGATATTTTGGGCGCTTAAGAAGCATTTCGGGCACAAAAATGATTACAGTCGGACCGGGTCTCTTCTGACCACACCGATGCCGGGACGATCCGACAACACCAGCCGGCCTTCAACAAGAGTAACACCATCGAACGGATCATTGGTGGTCAGGGCTGCCCCGTCGAGGTCGGCATAGTCGATCAACGGCGTGAACTGCGCGGCAGCGGAGATCGCCACGGAGGTTTCAATCATACACCCGACCATGATCTTCAGGCCGCACGCTCTTGCGGTATGGACCATCTGCATCGCTTCCCGCAGACCGGTGCATTTCATCAACTTGATGTTAATACCGTCAAACACCCCCTGAAGCTTCGGCACATCATGCAGCCGTAGAGAATTCTCATCGGCCACGAGGGGAAGATTCACGCGTTCCCGGACCCAGGCGGTTCCTGCAAGGTCGGTCGCCGGCATTGGCTGCTCGACAAACTCCACCCCCTCCTGCTCCAGCCATTTGATCTTCTCGACCGCAGTTTCCCTCACCTTCCACCCTTCGTTGGCGTCCACCCGGAGCGTTTTCTTCGTCACTTTCCGGATGGCCCGGATGATCTCCTGATCATTTTCGCCCCCCAGTTTGACTTTGAGGATGGGGTACTCCTCCGCCTCACGGACTTTTCGTTCGATCACCTCGGGGGCATCGATACCAATTGTGAACGAACTGATCGGAGTTTTATTCTTGTCCAGGCCCCAATATTTCCAGAGCGGAAGGTTCATTTTCCCGCCGATCCAGTCATGCAGGGCGATATCGACCGCGGCCTTCGCGGAATAGTTCCCTTCCGCCGATCCTTGGACAGAATCCAGGATGCTTTCGAGCTGGAAGGGGTCGTCGAATTGTCCCAGGTTCAAGCCGGCCAGAAATTGCTGTACTGTTTCAACCGACTCACCATACCGTCGTGACGGCGCAGCCTCGCCGTAACCGACGATCCCGTCATGCTCTATCTCCAGCAGCACCACCGGTGAAATATCGCGTGAGCTGCGGGAGATGGTAAATGTATGGCGTAACCTCAGATCATAGAGTGTCGAACGCAAGGTCATGGTCTTATCCTTCTCTCGTCGGGCATGATGCGCTCTGTTTCGTTTGGCGATGAGATCTCCGTTCCTTCGAACAGAGCGTCGACGAACGCGGATCGGTCGAAAACCTGGAGATCGTCGAGTTGTTCCCCCACCCCGACAAACTTCACCGGGGTTTTCAGGTCATGGCTGATGGCAAGGACAATTCCTCCCTTCGCCGTTCCATCCAGCTTGGTCAGCACCAGTCCCGTCACCTCGACGGCGGCGGTGAAGTGCTTCACCTGCTGCAGTGCGTTCTGACCCGTGCTTGCGTCGAGGACGAGGAGCACTTCGTGCGGAGATCCCGGCAATCGCTTTTCAAGGACGCGCCGGATCTTCTTCAACTCCTCCATGAGGTTGGTCTTGGTGTGCAGTCTGCCGGCCGTATCAATAATCACAACCTCCGCCTTTTTCGCGATGGCCGAACTGACGGCATCAAATGCCACGGCTCCCGGATCGGCTCCGTGTGACTGTTGTATGATCTCCACCCCGGCGCGCTTCGCCCAGATTTCCAACTGCTCGTTCGCCGCCGCGCGAAACGTATCTGCAGCCCCCACCACAACACGATACCCCGCCTTTCGGTACGTATAGGCCAGTTTCCCGATCGTGGTGGTTTTACCCGCGCCGTTGACTCCGACCACCATCACCACATGGGGCCGGGGTCCTTCGGGAAGAAGCAATCCTCCTGAAACAGATCCTTCGTTCGCCGGAAGTACCATCAAAAGCTCATCCTTGAGCAATTGCGTCAGCCGGCTGGAAGAGTCGTAGCCTTCCTGCGTTACCCGTTTCTTGATATTGTCGATAATCGTCAGCGTCGTATCAACACCGACGTCTGCCGAGATCAGGATCTCCTCGAGCTTTTCCAACAAGTCTGCATCGATCGAGCTTCTCGAGTTGACCAATTGCACCACTTTGCCGAACAGGGAATCCCTCGTCTTCGTGAGACCTTCCTTCAGCTTCTTCCATGAATCGGAGAAGGCCATCAGGAAACGACCTTCCTTCCCATTCCCTGGCCAAGGAACAATCTCTGCAGATAACTTCCGAAAGAGACGGCCATCAGCACCACGCTTCCCCAGATCATCACCTGTCGAAATTCCTCCAACATTTCTATGCGGAGAATCGATAGGAGCAGGACCAGGGCGATCGCGTTGACCGCGATCTTCCCCGGCCAGTTAGATTGTACGGTGATTTTTTTTCTGTTCCTGATGTAGATTCCCCCAAGAAGTAACAACAGGTCCCTGCCTACCACGACGACAAGGTACCAGAATGGAAGATCGCCAGTCCAGACCATGAGGCCACCCGTGGCCCCCACGGCGATCTTATCGGCGACCGGGTCGATTATTTTGCCGAACTCAGAAACCTCATGCCGTTTGCGTGCCACATAGCCATCGAGAAAATCTGTCAGGACTGCAAGCGAGATGATCAGTGCAACCCAGGAGCGTTTATCGGGGACGTCAGCCAGCAGGCAGAATGCAAGAGGTGCCACGAGCAGAATGCGGCTCAGGCTCAGAACATTTGAGAGTGTCAACACCCTGTCCTGCATCAGGCGTCGTTCGCGTCCTTTTTCAGATGGCGGTCGATCGGGATGGGATAATCCCCGCTGAAGCATGCCGTGCAATAGCTTTTTCCCCCGTTGGGAGCCGCTTCGAGCATTTTCTCCATGGAGAGATAGGCCAGACTGTCAACGCCAAGCTCCTCGGCGATCGTGTTTACGTCACTGTTGCATCGGTTGGCGATCAATTCCTCACGGCTGGGAAAATCCATCCCGTAGTAACATGGGAACTTGATGGGAGGAGATGTCACGCGAAAATGAATCTCCTTCGGTTCCGCCTCGCGAATCATCTTCACCAGTTGCCTGGAGGTGGTGCCGCGGACGATAGAATCATCGACGATCACAACCTTTCTCCCCTTGATCACTCCCTTCACCGTGTTGAACTTTGTCTTCACCTTAAGCTCACGGCTGTTCTGATCGGGCTGGATGAAGGTGCGCCCGACGTAGTGGCTGCGGATCAACCCGATCTCCAGCCGCACATCGTCCCCCATCTTGTTCGCCTCGGTCACAAACCCGAGCGTCGCCGTATTACTGGAATCGGGAACGCTGATCACCACGACGCGGTCGTCCACGCTGTCAGGGCTGACCGGGGATTCGACCGCCAGGAGTTTGCCCAGCTTCCGCCGGACCTTGTCCACGTTCTCGCCGAAGATCTTGCTGTCGGGACGTGAGAAATAGATATATTCAAAAATGCAGTGATGCGGTTGGGCTGAGGTGTTGGAGATATGGTAGGACTTGAGGGTTCCGGACTGAACTCCTTCACGATCGATAACGAGAATTTCTCCGGGCTCCACTTCCCCAATGTACTCAGCTCCGACAAGATCGAACGCACACGTTTCCGAGGCGACCACATAGGCCGGACCCTGATCGGATGCGTTCTCGATACGGCCCAGGCACAATGGTCGGAAGCCGTACGGATCGCGCGCGGCGATCAGGCTCGTATCGGTCAGGATCACCAGGGAATACGCCCCTTCGACGGCATCAAGCGCTTCCTTGATCTGTTGTATCTGACTTTCGTGTTTGCTCCGCGCCGTGAGATGGAGGATAATTTCGCTGTCGGAGGTGGACTGGAAGATGGTCCCTTCCGACTGCAGCTTCTCCCGAAGGGTATGAAAATTGGTCAGGTTCCCGTTGTGACTGAGGGCGAGGTTTCCTGCCTTATAGTTCACGACGAAGGGCTGAATATTCAACATGTTGTCGGTGGAACCGGTTGTCGAGTACCGGTTATGGCCGATGGCGGAGGAGCCCTTTAACTGCTCTTTGAGGATGCTGGAATCCTTGAAGACATCGGCTACCAGGCCGACGCCCTTAAAGGAATTAAACCGCCATTTCTGCTTGTCCGTATGGAATTCGCTGGTGATAATGCCGGAAGCTTCCTGGCCGCGGTGTTGCAGGGCATGGAGGCCGTAGTAGGTCATCACCGCCGCTTCCGGGTGGTTAAAAATACCAAAGATGCCGCAATGGCAGCGTGGTTTGCCTTCGAGGTGGTTGAGGTATGTCACGGCCAAAAGTTAAGAAAAAATGGTAGAGGATACAAGCTGCGTTATCCTGTGGAAATTGAAAAGGGAGGGAACCAACGGGTTCTCTCCCTTTCTTTTCTTCGAACGGTCCCTTCTGCCAAACTTCCCCGAAGCTGGATCAGAGGGAGGCGAAAACCGAATCCATCGCCTGGACCAACGTGTCGCACTCTTCCGTGGAAATCGTGTATGGGGGGAGGAATCTCAAAACATTGACATTGGTACAATTCACAAGGAATCCCCGGTCCTGCAGTTGCTCCACAATGGACTGCCCCTCCCTCGTCAGTTCCATGCCCAACATGCATCCGTAACCACGGACTTCCTTCACCAACGACGGGTACCGGGATTGGAGGGCTGAAAATTTTCCCTTGAGATAGTCACCCATTTCGCCGGCGCGCTTCATAAGGCCATGGTCGACAATCTCCTCCAGGACAACCAATCCAGCCGCACATGCCACCGGATTACCCCCGAAGGTTGTGCCATGAACGCCGAAGGTGAACGTGTCCGCCACACGCTCGTTTCCAAGGAAGGCTCCAAGCGGAAGGCCGCCGCCTATTGCCTTGGCGATCACAACAATGTCCGGCTTCACCCCGAAATGCTCAAATCCCAGGAACTTGCCGGTCCGCCCCATGCCGGCTTGAATTTCATCCGCAATGATCAGGAAGCCGAACTTCTCGCGCAGGGAGTTCAAAACAGAAGCATATTCGGGTGACACAACGAAGATCCCTCCCTCCCCTTGGATCGGTTCAACAACGATCCCCAGTGTGGTTTCTTTCACTGCCGATCGCAGGCTCTCGACATCGTTATAGGGGAGATGACTGACATTGGCGAGGAACGGCTCATACCCGTCGCGGTACTTCGCCCGCTCGGTCAGGGAAAGGGCTCCCATCGTCCGACCATGGAATGAATTCGACAGGCCAAACAATTCCGTTTTCCCGTGCTTCTTTCCCCACTTCCGGGCAAGCTTGAGAGCTCCCTCAATCGCTTCCGTTCCGCTGTTGGTGAAAAATATCCGTTGATAACCGGAGGCGGCAAGGAGCTTTTCGGCAAGCTTGACCTGCGGCTCCTGAATGAAAAAATTCGAAAGGTGAATGTAGCGGTCGGCCTGTTCCTGAATCGCTTTCTTGATCCCGGGATGATTGTACCCGAGGGCATTCACGGCCAGTCCGCCAAAAAAATCAATATAGCGTTTGCCGTCGCGCGTGAACAGCGTGCATCCCTCGCCCCCGACAACATCCAGGGAAAGTCTCTTGTAGGTTTGGAAGAACAACTGATGCTCTTTTTCAACCAGGGTTGTACTCACTCATGCTCCTGCCGTGCGATGTTGGTGAAGAGTGTGTGAAGAAACCTGACATTCTGCCCCAGTTCACGGATCGATCCATTGTTCCGAAGGACGTACTCAGCCTGCTGGACTTTTCGCTTGTTGCTCCACTGCACCCCGGTGCGTTTCTCCACGTCTTCCCTGCTGGAACGGTCACGCTCCTGCACCCGCTGTATCCTTACTTCGGTCTCAGCATCGACGACAACCACGCTGTCCAGCATGGCGTCGAGCCCGGCCTCGTAGATCAGGGCTGCCTCGACGATGACGTACGGGGTGAGACCGTTGAGGGCTTTCATGCGCCGGTCGATTTCACGGGCAACTTTTGGGTGGACGAGGGCATTGACTTTTTTTTGCAGGGTGGGGGTGGAAAATATCCCTTCAGCAATGAACTTCCGGTTCAAGGAACCGTCGGCAAGGTACGCCTCCGGGCCGAGGAGGCGGGCAAGGGCTTTGCGAAGACCGGAATCGTTTGTCATGAGGTCCTTCGCGATGTCATCGGCAGAAAGAACCGGTGCGCCCAGCTTCTGAAAGAAGGAGCAGACCAGCGATTTGCCGCTTCCGATCCCTCCTGTCACGCCGACACGAAGGGTTGTACCGGGTCGGGATTCCACGCGTCTCTCAGTCCTTGTGTGGGTTCTTACTTGGCGTATGCCACGGCCCGCACTTCCCGGATAACGATGACTTTGATTTGCCCGGGGTATTCCATTTCCTGCTGGATCTTATTGGCAATGTCATGGGAAAGCTGGTCCGCCGCTGCGTCGTCCAATTTATCATGATTGCAGATTACGCGCACCTCTCTCCCCGCCTGGATTGCGTACGTGTTCAAAACGCCGTTAAAGGACTTCGCGAGCGATTCGAGTTTCTCGAGCCGCTTGATATACCCCTCGACCGATTCGCGCCGGGCTCCCGGTCGGGCGCCGCTGATGGCGTCCGCTGCCTGAACCAGCGCTGCAATCGGGTGTTCCATGGGAATATCCTCATGGTGCGCGCCGACCGAATTCGAGACGATTGCGTGCTCGTTGAACTTCTTGCACAATTCGTAGCCGATCAGTGCGTGCGGCCCCTCCACGCTTCGATCAACCGTTTTGCCGATATCATGCAGCAACCCTCCCCGTTTGGCAAGGCTCACATCCAGATGCAGCTCGGAGGCCATGATGCCCGCGAGGAATGCAGTCTCAATACTATGCTGCAGAAGATTCTGCCCGTAACTCGATCGATACTTCATACGCCCGATATGTTTGACGATCTCGGGATGCGCTCCGTGAAGGCCGATCTCGAGGAGTGAGTTTTCCCCGGTCCGCAACACCTCCTCCTCCAATTCCAGCTTCACCTTTTCCACCACTTCTTCGATGCGGGCGGGATGGATCCTCCCGTCGGCTATGAGACGCTCCAACGAAACCCGGGCCACTTCCCGACGGAACGGATCGAACCCGGACAGGATGACGGCTTCCGGGGTATCATCGACGATGACGTCGACGCCCGTCGCGGCTTCGAACGCGCGAATGTTTCTTCCCTCCCGACCGATGATCCTCCCCTTCATTTCGTCGCTTTCCAGATTCAGAACGCTGACGGTGGTTTCGACGGTATGGTCCGCAGCCGTCCGCTGAATGGCCTGGATGATGATTTTTTGGGCTTCCCTCTTTCCCTCTTCCTTCGCTTTATCCCGAAGCTCCTTCAGCATTTGAGAGGATTCCGTCTTCACCGTTTCAATCAGGTTTTCGATCAGGTGCTTTTTGGCTTCATCCCGGGAAGTACCGGAAATGCGCTCCAGCCTGATATTTTCCTCCTCCACCAACTTCACGAGCTCCTGTTCCCGCTCTTCGGTCCTTTTCTTCCTCTCCGAGATCTCACGATCCACGCCCTGCAAGGAAGTTTCTTTCTTGCTCAGCAGATCGAGTTTCCGGTCGACATTTTCCTCCCGGGAGATAAGCTGCTTCTCAAAGGCCTGCAGTTTGTTCCGTTTTGATTGAACTTCCGACTCGAACTCCTTCTTTTTCTTATACCATTCGTCCTTCGCCTCAAGAAGCTTCTCTTTCTTGAGCGTGTTGGACTCTTTTTCGGCATCCTCCAGGATCCTCTTTGCCCGTTCCTCCGCATTGGTAATCTTATTGTGGCCTGAACGGGAATTCAGGTACCAGCCGGCCGAAAATGCGAGTCCGACAATCGTCGCTACGATAAAAATGAGAACATACGTTTCCATACAAGCTCCTGATTCGTTCTTCCATCCGCATCATTCGGAAAATAAAAAACCGCACGCGTACGCCAAAGATCAAATGTATTGAAAGAACCTCTCGTTTCAACACGGTGGGTGCCCGCCTAAGCATTTCACACTTCCACTACCCGCTCGTCCTTCACCGAAGCGAAGAAGTCATCGCCGGGCATTTCCCGTACAACCGGGAACGTTGGCGTGTGCTCCACACTTATGAGTCAAGCTCCCTATTAAAGTAACTGTCAGGTTCTTTAATAAGTTTTGATCACGGCGACGGTGCGGTTTATTCGTGCATCCATGGTTCCGCCCGCCTTTGATGGGAAAGAACAGTTCAACTAAACAGCTCAAGCACTCTTTGCGTCGTCTGCGTCATCCTCAAGGCAATTATCGAGATAATTGGAGAGCTTTGTCATTTCCGTTTCAAGATGCGTCATTGCTTGTTGGTTCCGCTCTCGTTCCTTCATCAGATCCTCAGTAATATTTAATGCAGACAGGACTGCCACCGTGAGGGGAGGCTGTTCGGGTATTTTTTCATGGATCGTGGAAATCATCGTGTCCACATACCCGGCGATCTTCTTCGTGAAATCCTCATTTTCACCCCGCAGAGGATATTCCGATCCAAAGATCTTTACTTTGATGCTTTTCCCGTTCATACTATGCGACCAATCGGTAGAGTGGTGTGCTCCGTTTTGGTTGACTGCAATAGCAACCGTGACCAGTACACTTCAAGGACTACAGACGAGCATTGATCTTGGCGATCATTTCCTTGATCTTTGCTTTTAATGCCTCCTTTTCTTCTTTCGTGAATGCTTCACTTCCATTCAACTGAAGCTTGGCGACTTCATGACGAAGCCGTTCAAGGTCTTTTTCCTTCCCCGCAAGAGTCTCCTTTAATTGCTGTTCAGCGTGCTCTAGATCCGTAACCCTCCCGCGCAACAGCTGGTTGGACTCTCTCATTTGAAGGAGCGACTCCGAGACCCGACGCGCCTTCTCCCACAACGACTGAAGAGAGGCCTCGAGACTTCTCAGATCCTTCTGATCGGCTACCGGGGATTCCACTTGTGACTCAGGCAACGCCGGACTCCTTCAAGGTCTGCTTGAACAAAGGACAACACACGTTATTGTCTCCGGAGTTTTGCATGGCACTGTTGCTCAACATACTCGACAACCTTTCCCAAAAGAGCATCAGCTTCCCCATCGGTCAATGTTCTTTCGGTCGGCTGGATCTCTACAGCATACGCCAGACTCTTCTTTCCCTCTCCGACCTGATCCCCCTCAAACATGTCAAATAACTTCACATCATTGAGGAGAACACCCCCCGCATTCCGTATTGCTTTCTCCACGGTCTCCTGCGGAAGGGCTTCATCGACGACGAAGGCAAGGTCGCGTTTCACAACAGGGAACTTGGGTAGAGCCTTATATTTCTTTTGCGTGAACCAATTTCGTGCGAGCACCGAAGTCTTTACTTCAAATACAAAAACATCGGCATCAATATCAAACTTTTCAGTTACTGACTTTGCAATCTTTCCAAAGAACCCGCCGTAAGTGCCATTGATTTCAACCCCTAGGGCCGCTTCAATTAAAGCTTCGGCGTTATCATAAGAAATAAAACGATATTTGTCAAGGCTAAACTTAGAGAGGAGGGCTTCGACCTCCCCTTTCAAATCGAAAAAGTCAACCTTTCCGCCTCTCGATCCATAAATTGACGGAGAGGTGTTCCCTGAAAGGAGCAAAATCAACCGTTCTTCCTCGTTATACCCCTCCAGAGATTCGGCATTCCCATCCTTCCGTGCAGAAAAGACATGACCAATTTCGAACAGCCGGAGGTCTTTGGTGCCGTGGGAGATGTTATGCCCGGCAACTCCCAGTGCTCCCGGGAGAAGGCTCGTCCTTAACCCCGAGGCATCCGCGCTGACCGGATTCAACACCTGGACCGGCCGATCGCCGCTGGGGTGCCAGGCGTGGTTTTCCTGCAAACTCATGGTTACCATCTCATTCCAGCCGGCACCAACCAGAAACTCCCGGAGGCTATCCTGAAGGGACAGCAGATTGAGTGGTTTCGAGAAATCGACAGTCGTTCTCGTTTTCGTCTCGATATTGTTATAACCAAAGACGCGCGCGACTTCCTCGATCAAATCGACCTCTTCTGTCAGGTCCGTCCTGAATCCGGGAACGGCAAAGACGACTACATCCCTCGTCTGCTTGACAGCCCGGATCTCAAGTCGCCGGAGAAAGGAGATGATTTCCTTCTTCGACATCGAGGTTCCAAGAAGAGCATTGGAGCGGGACACCCGCAGGGTGATCTTCGGGGGTTGGATTTTCTTCGGATAGACATCTATGCGCCCTTTTAAAATCTCCCCGCCGATGAGTTCCTGTACCAGTTGGGCGACACGATCTGCGGCGTAGGCGGCCATGGAGATATCAACCCCCCGCTCGAAACGTTGAGAGGCATCAGTCGACATTCCCAGGAACTTCGCCGTTCGACGAACGTTATTCGGTTCAAAGTTCGCACTCTCGATGAGGATCGTAGTGGTCTTTTCCGAAATTTCCGAATTCTGTCCACCCATCACTCCGGCGATTGCCACCGGTTTTTCCCCATCACAGATCATCAGGATGTCAGGCCGGAGGGTTCGTTCCTTCCCGTCCAGCGTTGTGAACTTCTCCCCTTCTGAAGCACATCGCACGACGACGGTGTGCTTCGCAAGAAGATCGTAGTCGAATGCGTGGATCGGCTGGCCGGTCTCCATCATCACCATGTTGGTGATGTCCACGACGGCGTTGATGGGCCGAATACCGACGACGGCAAGGCGGTGCTGCAACCATGCGGGCGAGGGCCCGACCGTCACTCCTTGCACGACGCGCGCGACATAGCGACGACACTTCTTTGTATCCAGGACTTTCACCTTCGCGCGGGAAGAGGTTCGCCGGGCGATGTCACGAATCTTCAAGCG
This sequence comes from Bacteroidota bacterium, assembly GCA_040882165.1. Lineage (GTDB taxonomy): Bacteria > Bacteroidota > Ignavibacteria > UBA10030 > UBA10030 > UBA6688. The sequence goes on along the minus strand of JBBEBV010000059.1, from coordinate 30,112 downwards.
CGGCAAGGAGGCTTTCCCAGGGACGATCGCCTGCGCTTCCCGGGCAACACCGATGTGGCTCATCCAATCGCCGCGGTTCGCGGTCACTTCCATTTCATAGACCACATCATCCATCCCCAGGTGCCGCGCGAGGTTCGTTCCCACCCTGGCCTTCTTCTCCAGCACCAAAATTCCGTCCGCGTTCTCCCCGAGACCAAGCTCGTATTCCGAACAGATCATCCCGAAAGATTCCACACCGCGGATCATGGCTTGTGTCAATGTAAAGGGGGCTCCGGTCGGATCATGCTGGTTCCGGGGAACCACCGCCCCGGGGAGCCCGACTGCAACTTTTTGCCCCACCGCAACGTTTGGGGCGCCGCAAATGATTTGGAGAGGTTCCTTCCCCACCGTCACTCTGCAGACAGTGAGCCTGTCTGCCCGGGGATGCTTTTCCTTCGCCACGACCTCGCCGACGACAAAACCCTTGTACCGGGCGCCGAGATCTTCATAGCGCTCCACTTCAAGCCCCAGCATAGAGAGCCCGTCGGCCAACCGGTCCGGAGGCAGGAGGAGCGTTATGTATTCCTGTAACCAGCGATGGGAGATTTTCATGGAATGCTGAGATCAGAACTGTCTTAGAAAACGAACATCGTTTTCGTAGAACATACGTATATCATCCACCCCATAGCGCAGGGATGCGATGCGCTCGATCCCCATGCCGAAGGCAAACCCGGTGTATTGCTCCGGATCGTACCCCACGTTCTTGAAGAGGTTTGGATGGACCATCCCGGAACCAAGGATTTCCAGCCAGCCGTTCTGCTTGCACATTCTGCACCCTTTTCCGTGACAGAGGAAACAAGAAATGTACATATCGGCACTGGGTTCGGTGAACGGGAAGAACGTCGGGCGAAACTTGTACCGGACATCATTCCCGTAAAATTGCCTCGCGAACGCGACCAGCGTTCCCTTCAGATCGCTAAACGTCACTCCTTCATCGACATACAGTCCCTCCACCTGATGAAAGCTCACCAGACTCCGGGCACTGACCGCTTCATTGCGATAGACCCGTCCGGGCATGATCTCCCGGACCGGAGGGCGTTGGCCCTCCATCGATCGAATCTGTACCGGGGAGGTATGAGTGCGAAGGAGAACGTTCTTCAAGGGGGAGAGGAAGAACGTATCCTGCATATCTCTCGCAGGATGATCCGGAGGAAAATTGAGGGCTCCGAAATTGTAGTAGTCGGTTTCGATCTCGGGACCATAGGCCGAAGAGAATCCCATGGAACGGAAAATCTGACTGATCTCATCGATCGTTTGCATGAGAGGGTGTTTGCTGCCCAACGGCCGCGGCCTTCCCGGCAGGGTCTGATCGATTGCGCCGCTCCTCGCCCCGGCACTCTCCTGAGCATTGCTTTTCCTCTCGAAGCCTTCTGTGAGTTCCGCCTTCAGGGAGTTCAATAGTCTTCCCATGCGCGGTTTCTCCTCCGGAGGAAGAGACTTCATCTCCTCAAACAACCCGGCGATCAGGCCGTTCCTCGCGAGATACCTGATGCGAACCTGCTCCAGGTGTTCGCGCGTCGTCGCGGCTTCAAGGTCGCGGGCGAAGTCTTGTTTGACTGATTCGATGTGCTCGGTCATGGTTTCCATGTGCGGAGGACCAGAAAGCAGAAATCTTCCCAGCAACCTTCCGGGCACGCTCTTGAGGACTCAAGCGGCCTGGAAACCCAGGTTAACAGGAAGATTCCAGCTACGCCGTTGCGAACTTGACGACTTCGGCAAATGCCTGAGGATTTGTTGCCGCGAGGTGGGCCAGTACTTTCCGGTTGATGCCGATGGATTTCTTATCCAGTCCAGCAATCAATTTGGAATACGTGGTGCCGTTCGTGCGGGCCGCAGCGTTAATCCTGGTAATCCATAGACCGCGGAACAGGCGTTTCTTTGCCCGCCGATCCTTATAGGCGTGGGTCAGCGCTTTTTCAACGTGGTGCTTCGCAACGGTATAAACCTTGCTGCGACCGCCCCAGTAACCCTTGGCTTGATCGAGGAGTTTCTTCCTCCGCCGGTGCCCGGCGACTTTGTTTTGTGAACGTGGCATGCTTCGTTTCCTTCAAATTAAACCAATAAGAATCGTTTTACTTTGTATGCTTCCGTCTTTGAGACAAGCGTCGATTTGCGCAAGTGTCGTTTTCGCTTGGTCGATTTCGACGTCAGGATGTGACTGCGAAAGGCCTTGTGTCTCTTGATTTTTCCCGATGCTGTCACTTTATAGCTTTTCAAAGCCCGCCGCCTGCTCTTCATTTTCGGCATCGTCCGACTCCGTTATGATTGTTCTTGTGATTGTTTGCTACTCTCTCCCGTTTTCTTCTTCGCCTTGTCGGCCACATAGTAGACGATCATCTGACGGCCCTCCATCTTCGCGGGGGAATCAAGTTTCGCCACATCAGCCAACTTCTCCGTAAACCGCTCGAGGAGACTCCTCCCCTGATCCTGATAGGTGATCTCTCGCCCCTTAAATACAACCGTCGCTTTCACTTTGTGTCCCTCTTCGATGAAAGCCCGCGCATGGCGCACTTTGAAATCGAAATCATGCGTGTCGGTATTTGGATGAAAACGAATCTCCTTCACCAGCGTCACATGCTGGTGCTTCTTCTGCAATTTCTCCTTCTTGGCAATCTCATACTTGTACTTCCCGAAATCCATGATTTTGCAGACCGGAGGATCGGCGGTTGGGACAATCTCGATAAGGTCCAATCCCTTATCAAGAGCCATTTTCTGTGCTTCCTTCGTGCCGGTCACGCCAACCTGCTGTCCCTCCTCGTCGATGAGTCGAACCTGCGGAGCCCGGATTTCCGTGTTGATACGCGCGCGTTGCTGCTTAATGGGATGCCCTCCTATACCGTTAGAGATTTCGTATGAATCGCCTCGAGGGTCTTTGCAAGGAACGCTTCCCTCGTCATAGCGCCCAGATCGCCTTTCCTGTGCTGGCGAACGGCAATGGTGTTGCTCTGCTTTTCCTTTTCCCCTACGACCAACATGTAGGGAACCTTCTTGGTTTCCCAATCACGGATTTTATATCCGATTTTTTCGTTACGGTCGTCCATTTCGCATCGGACTCCCCCCTCCGTGAGCTGGTCATACACCAGCGCGGCGTACTCCCGGTGTGCATCGGTAATCGGAAGGACCGCTGCCTGCACGGGGGCAAGCCAGAGCGGGAACTCACCGGCGAAATGTTCGATCAGGATACCGACAAAGCGCTCCATGGAACCGAAGGGGGCACGATGAATAATGACGGGACGGTGTTTCTGGCCATCGGTCCCGGTATATTCAAGCTGGAATCGCTCTGGCATCACATAATCAACCTGGACGGTGCCCAATTGCCATGTCCGCCCGATCGCATCTTTGATCATAAAGTCGATCTTCGGGCCGTAGAACGACGCCTCTCCGATGCCAACGAAGTAGTTCAGTTTCATTTCGTCGGCTACTTCCTTGATTTCGCGCTGCGCCCGGTCCCAGAATGCCGCATCACCTCCGTACTTGTCAACATTCTTGTCATCCCGGTACGAAAGCCGCGTGCGCACTTCCATGCCAAAGGTGTCGAACACCAACTGGGTCAGTTCGACCGTGGTTCGGATCTCCTGCTTCACCTGGTCATGGCGACAATAGATATGAGCGTCATCTTGTGTAAATCCCCTCACACGAGTAAGACCATTCATCTCCCCCGACTGCTCATACCGGTAAACGGTCCCGAACTCCGCCAAACGGATCGGCAAGTCACGATAGGAGCGGGGTTTTGACATGTAGATCTGGTGATGATGGGGACAATTCATCGGTTTCAGCAGGAATGCTTCCCCATTCTCAAGCACGATCGGGGGAAACTGTGAATCCTTATAATACGGATAGTGCCCCGATGTTTTGTAGAGCTCCAGATTTCCGATATGGGGCGTTATCACCCCGACATAACCACGCTTGCGTTGTTCGTTCTTCAGGAACTCAATGAGTGCTTCCCGAATTACGGTCCCTTTCGGAAGCCACATGGGCAGTCCGCTTCCGACAGCGGGACTGAGATGGAACAGTTCCAGTTCCTGCCCCAGTTTTCGATGGTCCCTGCGCTTTGCCTCTTCGAGCCTGAAGAGGTGCTCCTCCAATTCCTTTGCCGTGGGGAAGGTCGCCCCATAGATGCGTTGAAGCATCTTGTTCTTTTCACTCCCCCTCCAGTACGCTCCGGCGATGCTGAGGAGCTTGATCGCCTTGATGCGTCCGGTGGAAGGGATGTGCGGACCATAACACAAATCGGTGAAGTTTCCCTGGTGGTAGAAGGTGATCGTTTGGCCCTTCAAGTCCTGCAGCAACTCAAGCTTGTATGGGTCACCTTTCTTCGTAAAATACGCGACGGCCTCATCCCAGGATTTTTCCTCGCGGACATACGGCACATCGCGACCACCCAATTCAACCATCGCTTTTTCGATCCTGAGCAGATCTTCGCCGGTGAGGGTATGATCGCCCATATCGATATCGTAATAAAAACCGTTCTCGATCGGCGGTCCGATTCCGAACTTCGTCCCGGGATAAATCGCTTCGATAGCTTCCGCCATCAGGTGAGCGGAACTGTGCCAGAACGCGTACTTCCCCCCATCGTCGCCCCACTTGAGAATCTTCAGGGATGAGTCAGCAGCGATCGGTCGTCCAAGATCCCACACTTCGCCGTTTACCTCAACCGCCAGGGCTTCCCGGGCGAGTCCTTTGCTGATATGCTCTGCGACCTGTTTGCCCGTGCTCCCCTGTTCAAACTCTTTGACGGTACCGTCCGGAAATGTAATCTTAATATGCGCCATCCTCTTGAGATAAAAAAATCGGAGATACTCTCCGATTCGGTACTCGCTCAGTCTTTCAACATGATGAAACCGATGTGGGCCCTATAGGACTCGAACCTATGACCTCTACCATGTCAAGGTAGCGCTCTAACCAACTGAGCTAAGAGCCCTTTTCTTTGTTATAATGCGGGATAATAATAGCAAAAAAATGAGGGAAAATCAAGAAACTTATTGCACGATAAGGACTTTAAGACGTATTTTAAAGCCGGGAATCACTCTTCCGTCTCAGGAGGGGATTTCGAGGAGAATTTCTTCCAGAGGTCGTCTACGTCCGTTTTTGTCCGCGTGGGGAGAAATTTGGCATGCAATTGCTCCAGGGTCCGGACCGCAAGGGCATCCAAATCTTCGTCGTCCTTGTCTCTTTTCCTCAACATTTCAAACGTTTCAAGCTCAGTGCGGTTCATCCTTCCTGCATAACCCTGAAGATCTTTGATCATGCGTTGTTGTTCAGCCTTGGTCATGGTCGGCCGGGAAGTACAAATCCCGATTCAACGAGATGAAGCGGGATGATGTTTGATCCTATGGACTCTTCGAGGGTGTGCCGAGGGCGGGACTTGAACCCGCACGGAGCTTGCGCTCCACAGGATTTTAAGTCCTGTGCGTCTACCAGTTCCGCCACCCCGGCGAGTCAATTAAAAATTGAAAATTAAAAATTAAAAACGAAAAATTAAAAACACAAGTTCTACAAGGAAGTGCAACACCCTGAGAAAAAAAGTAAAAAGAGATGCGGTTTTCTCATTTTGTCATTTCTAATTTTTATCTTGTCATTTGCAATTTTTCATTTTTAATTTTTAATTTTTAATTGTCTTGAGGCGCCGGGCGGATTCGAACCGCCGCATAAAGGTTTTGCAGACCTCTCCCTTACCACTTGGGTACGGCGCCGGGATTGTCTTTGAAGGATGCTGTCCGTGGCTACTCCTGCCCCACTCCTCTTCCTTTTCCTTCTCCTCCAGACAATAAAAACCCCGTTGCCTGGTGGGAGTTTGTGGCAACGGGGTAAGTTCATAGAGGAAGTGAGTCCGTCAATCCTATTGCTTGGAAGATTGTCGGATGTCCCTTTCCCCTGACGGGGTTGGGGACAGAGCGGGAAACGGGACTCGAACCCGCGACATCAACCTTGGCAAGGTTGCGCTCTACCAACTGAGCTATTCCCGCAATGGGTGAGGAAATATAAGAAAAACCCCTTGCGGAGGCAAGAACTTTTTCCATCACCCTGCGGTCTCCCAGATCAATCGCTTGCGTGAAAAATATAGACGGCTCAAACCACAAAGTCAAGCACTTCTCAAAGATTTTTCTTGCCGCTGTCCCGTTGAATGAAATCGCTGTAGGAACCTGCGACGACGGCTTCCTTTTGAATATCGAACGCTTTCCATAATTCCTTCATAAGGGCCCGAGCCTGGCGTTTCCCGTTCGTGACAAGTACTTCAAACTCAAGAAATGCACCCAACCCTCGCACCACATCCAGGTGAATTCGTGCGTTTTTGTACAAAAACAACGTCCTGCGTTTTTGCACCACGCACAGGATCCCCAGCATATCCTCGAGAAACTTTTTGACGTCAACCGGCTTTTGGACTGGGATCACGCGGTACTCGGAAAAACGATTTCCCTGGATGTTCCGACGATGATAATAAATAATCTCGTACCGTTTCCGGTTGATCTCCCGGAGTTTGAGCCTGCCGCGGGGGGAGGAATAGTAGGTGTCTTTTTGAATCAGCACTTCCCGGCGTCGCGCTCCCAGGGTGAGAGCATTCCGCGTCGCTCGCCGGATGGAAGGGATACGCGCTTTCAGTTCAAGATTCGAGGGCATTCTTCAAATCGAAAGGGTGAAAACAAGAGCGAGAGTCTTTCGGACTCTCGCTCGGGAACCAGGTTCCGCAATGGAATCATCGGTTAATGTCGACAATCTTGTACTCGAGGAATCCCGCCGGCACCTTGATCTTTACAACTTCCCCCTGCACTTTCCCCATCAGCCCTTTGCCGAACGGGGATGTGATGGAGATCTTGTTTTTTTCGAAATCGGCCTCCTCGGGAGAAACCAGGCGATATTCAATCACTTCCCCTGTTTTCAGGTCCTTGAGCTTCACGAGGGAGAGAATATAGACTTTGTCGTTCGGAAGGTCGGCGCTATCAATGATCCGGGCCCGTGAAAGCGTCTCTTCAAGCTTTGCGATACGAATTTCAAGATGTCCCTGTGCTTCCTTGGCGGCATCGTACTCTGCGTTCTCACTGAGATCACCGTAGCTCCGCGCCTCGGCAATCTTCTGTGCCATTTCCGAACGACCATGGATCTTCAGCTCCCGCAACTCGGCCTCAAGTTCCACCACCCTCTCACGGGTCAGGTAGACCTGCTGGCCATTGGTATTCTCTCCCATAAATCCTCCATAACCCGGAAATGCAACGAAGCAAAAAGAAAAGCCAACATCCCGTGAGCAACGAGATGGTGGCTGCGATGAACTCGTTTGCAAAGTAGATGAAAATACTGTGAGACGCAAGCAAAAAAGGAGCGGGGGCTCATACCCCCTCAAGTGTTAACGGGGCTGAACCAGGATGAGATGACCGAGCTTGTCCCGTTTCACTTTCAGGTACCGTTCATTGAAGGAATTCGGATCGACCTCGAGGGGGACACGCTCGACGATTTCCAGGCCATACCCATGGAGACCGACCACCTTCTTAGGGTTGTTGGTCATCAACCTCATCTTTCCAACACCCAGGTCCCTTAGAATTTGCGCGCCAATCCCGTAGTCCCTCAAATCAGGACGGAAGCCGAGTTTCTCGTTCGCCTCGACCGTGTCCATTCCCTCATCCTGCAACTTATATGCTTTCAGCTTGTTCAGTAATCCGATCCCACGCCCTTCCTGGCGCATATACAGGACGATCCCCTTCCCCTCTTTCTCCACGAATTGCATGGCGGCAACCAACTGCTCGTTACAGTCGCACCGCAGGGAACCAAACACGTCACCGGTAAGACATTCGGAGTGCACGCGAACAAGCGTCGGCGTCTCGGGGTGAATGTCCCCTTTCACCAGCGCCACGTGCTCCTTTGCATCGGTTTCACTCTTGTACAGATGGACTGCGAACGTTCCGAAGCGGGAGGGAAGATTCGTCGATACAACGCGCTGCACCAATTTCTCCCGCTGCATGCGGTATTCGATCAGGTTGCGGACGGAAATAAGCTTCATGCCGAATTTCCGTGCGAGGTGTTGGAGCTCGGGGACCCGTGCCATCGATCCGTCTTCATTGAGAATCTCACACAGCACCCCGGCCGGGCCCAGCCCTGCGAGCCGGCACAAGTCAACGACCGCTTCGGTATGTCCTGCCCTCCGAAGCACTCCTCCTTCCGCCGCTTTCAAGGGGAAAATGTGTCCGGGCCGTGCAAGGTCGCTCGGTTTTGTCGAGGGATCGATCAAGGCACGGATCGTTGCCGCCCTGTCTGCTGCCGACACTCCCGTTGTCGTGCCGTGGATGTAGTCCACGGAAATAGTAAACGGGGTTTCATGCAACGATGTATTGGCTTCGACCATGGAGTCCAATCCCAACTCAGTCGCCCGGGCATCCGTGATCGGAGCACAGACAACGCCACGCCCCTCCCGCGTCAGGAAGTTGACGATGTCCGGTGTGATCTTCTCCGCTGCAACAACAAAATCCCCCTCGTTCTCACGGTCTTCATCATCCACGACGATGAGAATCTTCCCCGCTTTGAAATCCTCGATCGCCTCATCAATCGTATTGAGCTTTGTCATCCTTCGTCCATCCTCTGGGTTGCAACCGCTTCCCGATTGTCAGAAATCATTTTATGGGTTCGGGCTCTGCTTCTTTTGCCACGGCGGAGATGGAACCACGGTCGACTTTAATTTTCACAGAATCCGCGATCTGAACCAACGCCGTTTTCTCTTCGATCCCCACGATCGTCCCGTGAATGCCTCCCGATGTAACGACCTTATCCCCCTTCTTCAGCGCATCGAGCATTTTTTGTCGCTCCTTTTGCCGCTTCTGCTGGGGGCGAATGATCATGAAGTAGAAAATCAGAAAGATCAGTCCAAACAAAACGATGGATTGCATAAATCCACCGCTAGCATCCCCTTGTCCCTGGGGGGACATCAGCAAAACGTAGTATCCGATCAAGTGAACCTCCTGGATTCTTATGGGTGAACAGTGTATCTCTTGTTGCTAGGGTTGAAACAATTCTGTGTCCGCCTGCATCCCTTGAAGCATGCTGATCTTCCACGAAGCATATCGCCGCTCGAGAATGGCCTTCCGGGCTTCCCGCATAAGCCAGAGATAGTAGGTCAGGTTATGAATCGTGGCCAGCTGCAGTGCAAGGATTTCCTTTGTCAGGAAAAGATGCCGCAGGTAGGCCCGTGTAAAATTTTTGCAGAGGTAACAAGGACATTCCGGATCGACAGGTGTGAAATCGGTCTTGAAAACTGAATTCCTGAGGTTGAAGGTTCCCGCTCTTGTGAACAGATTCGCGTTGCGGGCATTGCGTGTCGGCAAAACACAATCGAACATATCCATTCCCCGTTCAACCGCCTCGAGGATGTTCCCCGGAGTACCCACCCCCATGAGATACCGGGGATATTCCCGCGGGAGGATCGCTTCACACGTCTCCGTCATCTCATACAACAGCTCAACAGGTTCTCCCACCGCCAATCCTCCTATCGCATACCCGTCGAAACCAATGTCCACCAGCGCACGGGCACTCTGTTTCCGGATCTCGCGAAACACGCTGCCCTGAACGATGCCGAAGAGCCCCTGCGTGTGTCCATAGAGCGGGGGGCTCGAGGTCCATGCCGCCTTGCAGCGTTCGGCCCACATGATGGTTCGTTCATTGGACCGCGCCGCATACCCTTCCTCACATGGAAAGGGTGTGCACTCGTCAAGGACCATCATAATATCGGAGCCCAGGCAGCGTTGGATGTCGATAACCGATTCCGGTGTAAAGACATGTTCCGAGCCGTCCAGGTGGGAGCGGAATGTCACTCCCTCATCTTCAATCTCCCGCAGGTTTGCGAGGCTGAACACCTGGTAACCCCCGCTATCAGTGAGGATCGGATGTTGCCAGCCCATAAAGCTATGCAGCCCGCCGCCGGCGTGCAACACTGGTGTACCGGGTCGAAGATACAGGTGATACGTATTCCCGAGAATAATCTGCGCACCGAGATCAAGAAGCTCGCGTTGCTCTATCGCCTTCACCGTGCCCTGGGTCCCGACAGGCATGAAGATTGGTGTTTCAATCAGTCCATGGTCCGTCTCAAGAATCCCGGCCCTGGCGTTGCCATCCTGCGCAACCAAAGAGAACTTCAAGAGTGCCTTGCAAAAGTTGAGAAAGGGAAACAGCTATCAACAAAAATCCGCCGTGAGATTCCTCACACGGCGGATCAGGACAACCCGTATGTTCCGTACCATTACTTTTGAAGGCGAAACCGGACTGGAATGGACATGCGAACTTTCACAGCTTTTCCCCGCTGCTTGCCCGGCTTGAATTTTGTTTTCAGGACCGCCGACGCTGCGGCTTCATCGCAACCGGCGCCGATTCCCTTTTTAATCTCTGTGCGCGTCACCGTTCCCGACTCATCGACAAATGCTTCCACATACACAGTCCCTTCGACACCGGCGCGCCTGGCAATTTCCGGATACACCACGAGGCGCTGAATCGCACTGATCCCTCCAATGGGCTCCGGAAGATCTTCTACGGCGATAAAATACGTCTCCTCATCCTCTTCCTGCTTCGGGGGCGGCGGTGCAACTTCCTTGGCTATGACCATTTCGGTGCTCTCGATCGTCACATCTTCCAGGGCTTCATCACTCGGAGCCTCGATCGGAATCAAGGGCTTTGGGGGAGGCGGTGGACGGTTTTCCTGCTTGGTGACATCGATATCCTCCACATCGACAACCTCCTGGGACGCCTGCAGGATCATCTTCGGCCCTTTGATATCGGGGAAGAATTTGAACGCGAAAATCATCAGAGCAAGCGCAATAATGAGGCCGACCTCGAATGTTTTGTTATACTTCAGCCTCAGATCGACATCAGGATTCTTCCGAACCATGGAACCCCTCCTTTATGTTAATCAAATTACCTGTGGTGAATATAAAGAGAAAAAGAGCACAAGTCAAACCCCCCCTGGTTTTTCCCCTCCTCTTCGGAGCCGTTCCTTCAGGAGGAACAGCAGAACGAAGAGAAGCGCCCCCGTGAAATCGGCCGCTACATCCGCTATATCAGAGGTCCGTGCCGGCACAAAGGTCTGATAATACTCATCCAGCGCGGCATAGAGCGTGGTTGCCAGCAGGGCCCCCCATAGATCATGACGCCGCAACCAACGAAAACGTTGCTGATGAAAGAAAGCCCTCCTGGTCAGTAAGCACAGGACGAACCACATAATGGCGTGGATGACCTTGTCAAAACCCACGGGGCTCTGGAGCGTGGCTAACATGCTCCATGAGGAGAGGAAGAAAATAAAAGCGAGCCAGAGAAGAGGTGGGAGCTGGTATTTGAGAATGTACCTCAGGCGCCGGCTCCCTGCTCTGTCATAAGGATGGCCGCAGGCAGAAAGTCCAGGATATCCCGGGCTACAAGACTTCGAACCCCCAGTTTCGTTGCGGCGAGATCCCCTGCCAAGCCATGTAAGTAGACCCCTGTAAAGGCGGCAGAATGCTGATCCATTCCCTGCGCCCACATTCCGGCAATGAGACCGCACAGGACATCCCCCGTACCAACAGTCGCCATCCCCGGGTTCCCGGTCGAATTGATATAGGTCATGCCGTCGGGACTTCCCGTCACAGTCGGCGCACCTTTGAGAACAAAGGTCACTCCCCCCTCCCGCGCGCCCCTCCGCGCAACTTCAACGCGCTCACGTTCAATTTGCTTTGGGGAAATGCCCAAGAGGCGTGAAGCTTCTCCGGCGTGAGGCGTAACGATTATTGCTGCCTCGAGTTTCCTGATCTTTGCCCAACCCAACGAGACCAGGGTAGACAACGCGTCGGCATCAACGACCAGTTTACCGCCGGTGCGACTCACAATTTCTTTCAGCAGGGTCTGGGTCTCCGCGTTCAACGAGAGGCCGGGGCCAAGGGCCACAACATCAGCCCAGGCAATTTTCCCGAGGATCTTGTCCAACGCCGAAAGCGACAAGGTCCCATCGGTGGTCGAAGGAAGGGGAAGCACAATCTGTTCTGTCAGCTTTCGTGCAAGAATCGGGTAGACGGATTCGGGGGTTCCGAGGAGCACGGCCCCGGCTCCGGAGCGCAATGCGGCAGACGCGGCAAGCGCAGGGGCTCCCGTATATCCCCTCGACCCGGCAAGCAGCAAGACCTTTCCGGCGGAATACTTGTGGAGGGTTGAGGACCTTCGAGGAAGGAGGCGTTGCACATCCTCTGCAACGACCATCTTCTTGCGCAACGCGTGCGCATGAACAACGACGGGAGGCAAACCGATATCGATGAGAACGACATCGCCGGCCCTGTCATGGCCTTCGTTGCAGAGCAATCCAGTTTTTATCAGTCCGAACGTCGTGGTGAGCGTTGCGGATACCGCCATGTTTTCGACCACCCCGGTGGTTCCATGGACCCCGGAAGGAATGTCCAGAGCAATAACGGGAAACCTCCGGTCGTTCAACCAGGCAATCCCTTTTCCGGCAATCCCCTTCACCTTTCCGGAAAATCCCGTCCCAAATATCGCATCGACTGCACAATGGATCGGGGGAAGGCGTCGAAGGACTCTTTGGCTGAACGGTTTGATCCAAAGTTGTTCGGGGTGAGACTTCTGTAATCTTTGCAGGATGAGCAAATTTGTTTTCGCGTCACCCTTGATGTCACGCGGAGAAGCGAGCAGAAGAACGATCACCTTGGCGCCCTTGTTCAGAAGATGCCGGGCGACGACGAAGCCATCTCCCCCATTGTTCCCCTTCCCGCACAGGATGAGGATGGTCTTTTCCCTTGTGGGACCGAATCGTTCTTCAAGACACTCGGCACTCCCACGACCGGCGTTCTCCATGAGCAACAAACCGGGAATCCCATAGGTCCGGATGGCGGCCTTGTCGCACCATTGCATCTCTTCCGTGGAAACAACCGTGAGCATAGGGATGGGGGCTAAATCTTGAAGAAACCTTTTGTTAGGTCGACAATGAGAGAGGGATAGAGGCCCAGCAGAATCACCAGCACGGCAGCCGCACCGATGACCGCAAGGGCAAATCCAGGGATCCTTTCTTCAACCGTCGCCTTGCCATCACGGAAATACATCATCATAACGAGGCGGAGATAGTAGTAGACGGAGACAACGCTGGTCAGCACTCCGATCACCGCGAGCCAGAGCAGATCAGCCTTCACGGCAGCGAGGAAAACATAATATTTTCCGAAGAAGCCGGCGAAGGGAGGAATACCGGCGAGCGAGAACAGGAACACGGAGAGCAGAGCCGCCAGCACCGGACGCTGCGCGCTGAATCCTGCATAGTCCTCGAATGTGAGTTTGGTGTCGTCCCTTTGCTCGACCCAGGAAATGATCCCAAACGCTCCGATATTCATAACGGTGTAGGCTGCGAGATAGAAAAGAACACCGGTCTCCCCCTCAGCATTCCCCGCGGCAATGCCGCTCAACATGTAGCCGGCATGCGCGATGCTGGAATAGGCAAGCATTCTCTTGAGGTTTGACTGTGCGATGGCGGTCACGTTACCGAGGATCATTGAAGCAGCAGCGATCAGGGCCAGCACCTCGCTGATGGGCGTCCCGCCAATAGTGAAGGTTCTGATGAACACCGTTACAAAGACGGCAAACGCTGCGGCCTTGGCTCCCGTGGACATGAAGCCTGTAATGGTGGTTGGAGCTCCCTCGTAGACATCGGGGGCCCACATGTGAAATGGCACGGCGGCCACTTTAAATCCGAACGCAATTACCAGGAACCCTGTTCCGAGGAGAAAAAGGGAGTTCTCTGAAAGCTGTGGATACGATTCGCTGATGAGTTTGAGATTGGTGGTTCCTGAAACCCCGTACACCAGGGCTATCCCGTAGAGGAGAAACCCCGTGGCAAAAGCACCGAGCAGAAAGTATTTGAGGGCCGATTCGTTTGCGGTCGCCTTTGTACGCATGAACCCCGTCAGGACGTAGAGGCAGACCGACATGAGTTCAATCCCAAGAAACACGATGATCAGATCCATCGCCGATGCCATCAGCATCATACCGAGTGTCGCAAAGAGAATCAAAATATACAGCGAACCCTTTTCCCGATCGATCCGCTGCATATACGGCCTGGAAAGCACGACCGTAAAAAAAGCGGAAACGGTAAACACCATGCTGAAATAGCTCGCGTAGCCCCCCTGGAGGATCATCCCGTTGAAGAGAATGACCTCCGTACTCAGCGAGTTGGCGGAAAAGCCGAACGCCACCGCAATTCCCGCGAGGGACAACCAGTAGACCGCTGTCGACCTCTCTCCTTTCGTGCTGTCAACAAGAAGTGCGACAAGCCCGGTGATCGCGATGCTCACCATCGGGGCGCTCTTCCAAACATCAGTCATGGTAATTTCCATATGGGACTATCGACCTTCTCGTGCTCTGCTCGTTAATTCCGGAAGAAAAGAAGCCATACCACGATGAATAACGGGATCAGGATGGGAATCGAATATTTGAAGATGTAACCGAAGAAACTGGGCATCTCGATCTTGGACTGTTCCGCGATCGACTTCACCATAAAATTCGGGCCGTTGCCAATGTAGGTACACGCCCCGAAGAAAACCGCCGCGATGGAAATCGACTGAATGTAGCGCCATGTCTCTGCGGTAATGGCAAACGCTCCCGGCTGCAGGGGATTGGAGAGGCCGAGCGCCTCAGGTGTTGCCAGACCCAACATGGCATCCATATGATGAATATTATCAACACTGGCCCCGTGCAAGCCGAACGACGCGCTGAGAAAATTCAAATAGGTCGGGGCGTTATCAAGGAAGCTGGACAGGATTCCAGTTCCCCAATAGTACTGTCCGGGAGTGACGATCCCAAGAACCGACGAGTTTAACTCGAGCCAATCCAGAGCGGGGATCATGGTGGCGAAGATTCCGAGAAAGAGAACGGCCACCTCTTTAATGGGAAGGAAATTGAATTCGTTCTTCTCGTGTACTTCCTTCTTCGTTGTATAGTACGAAGCAAAGGCCGCGGCCCCCATGATCAGTTCCCGGACCATGATCGGGTGGGAGATGAAAACCGCTGCCAGGATGATCACCAGGTAAATGATATTATGCCCGCCGACAAACTCCGGACGGTCAGGGTGCATGGCTTCGGCTTGCTGTTTCTTCGTGACTTGCCTGAAGTAGTACGAATCGACGATGAAGAAGAGGGCCAACAGGAACAGAATGGCGATTGCCCAGATATGCCACACCCTCGTCACGACCCAAAAAAAGGGGACTCCTTTGAGATATCCAAGGAACAAGGGAGGATCGCCGATAGGTGTCAGGGCTCCCCCGATGTTACTCACGACGAAAATGAAAAATATGACGTGATAGGGCCTGATCCGAAACTTGTTAATGCGCAGGTATGGCCGGATCAGGAGCATGGACGCGCCGGTCGTGCCAAGGAAATTCGAGATGACCGCCCCAACGCCGAGCAACGTCACATTTTCCCACGGGGCAGACTTTCCTTGAAGCTTCAGGTGAATCCCCCCGGAGACAATGAACAGTGAGCCTATGAGAGCAATGAAGCTGACATACTCATAGAATGTCAAGAGCAGGCGCGGGACGTTATCGAGAATGATGATGTAATAAAGCACGGTCAGGGCACCGAGCGTATACGAAACGATCGGGTAGTTGTGTTCCCACCAATGTTTGTTGATGAACGGACCAACGGCGATGGAACCGAGTAACAGGAGAAAGGGGGTGATGACCCAGGGTTCGACTGGTTTTATCTCTGCCCCCTCAAACGAATGCTGCGTCAGGGTGAATAACAGGAACAAACCGAGCGCGATACCGCCAAAGATCAGCAGGTCGCGATTGAAATCAGATTTCATACACTCTTCCGTTGATAGTAGTTATCGATTATTCTGGTCCACGAAACGTGCTTGTCCCCCCTGCCGCGCGCTTTCCATCGTCTGCACCACCTGCTTCGCCATGGTGGCTGATTTGCTCAGAAAGGTGCCGGGATACACTCCAATCCAAACGATGAAAATCACCAGGAAGGTGAGGGAACCAATTTCGCGGCGGTTCAAATCCGTCAATGCATGCCCGCCATAGAGCCCGTTTGGTCTAACGGGTCCCAGCATAACGCGCTGGTACATCCAGAGCATGTAGACTGCCGCAAGAATCACCCCGGACGTAGCCACGACGGAATAGGCATAGCTTCCGAGGAATGGCGATTTGAAGCTTCCGACCAAAATCAGGAATTCACCGACAAACCCGTTCAACCCCGGAAGACCGATGGAGGAAAGGGTCACGATCATGAAGAACGATGCAAAGACCGGCATGACTTTGGCCACGCCCCCGAAGTCGGCGATCGCGCGGGTGTGAGCCCGGTCGTAGATCATCCCAACAAGTAGAAAGAGCGCCCCGGTTGAAAGGCCATGGTTGACCATTTGAATGATAGCCCCCTGAATTCCTTCTTCCGTCATGGCAAATGTCCCGAGCACGACGAACCCGAGATGCGAGACGGAGGAATACGCCACCAGCTTTTTTATATCCGTCTGAACCATCGCCACGAGCGCACCATAGATAATCCCGATCACCGCGAGGCTCGACATGAGCGGTGTGAAGACGAATGTAGCATCGGGAAACAGGGGAAGACAAAAACGGATCAATCCGTACGTTCCCATTTTGAGGAGGACTCCGGCAAGGATCACACTGCCGGCCGTCGGGGCCTGAACGTGTGCATCCGGAAGCCATGTGTGCAATGGGAAGAGCGGTACTTTGATTGCAAAGCTGAGCGCAAAGGCAAGAAACATCCACGACTGTACGTTGAGCGCCAGGCGGGGTCCTACACCGTACAGGGTCAGGAGATCGGTCGTGAACGTCCCTCCGGGGAGGGTTGAAGCGGAGTAGGCCAGCGCAAGGATGGCCACGAGCATCAACAAGCTCCCGAACAGCGTAAAGAGGAAAAACTTCACCGCGGCATAGACCCGATCCTGTCCTCCCCAGATGCCGATGATAAAATACATCGGGATCAACATGGCTTCCCAGAAGACATAGAACAGGAACAAATCGACTGACGCGAAGACCCCGATCATCCCGACTTCCAGCAACAACATCATGGCCATATATTCTTTGATACGGTGGGTAATGGAGTCCCATGTACCGAGGAGTGCGAGAGGCGTTAGGAACGTCGTCAACAGGATCAACAGCAGCGACATGCCGTCCACGCCAACGGAATAGCTGATGGACAGATGCTCTATCCAGACCATCGTGTGCTGGAACTGGAACCCGGGCGCGAGCGGATCGAATCCAAAATACAGCACGAGTGAAACGGCGAAGGTAAGAACGGTCGTCCCGAATCCGACCAGTTTGATCACCTTCACGTTCTCCTTGTTCACCAGGAAAAGCGCGAGGCCTCCAAGGAGCGGCAGGAAGATCGTAATCGTCAGAATGTACTCAGAGAGCATGGGAAACCTTTGTTCCGTCTACTTGAATATCAGCCAGAAGAAAATGACGACAATACCTCCCACGAAGACCGTCGCGTAGAGTTGGGCGAATCCGGTTTGCACGAGTCGGATCTTCGAGCCAAGCCAGGCAATCCCTTTTGCGCTCGCATTCACCAGCCAATCGATGATGGAAACGTCGACCCCTTTCCACAGAATGGATTCGGACGCTTTCACCGTCGGCCGGACAAAAAGGGCATCATACGCTTCGTCCACGTAGTATTTATTCCACAAGACCTTGTACATCCTCGCGTATCTCGAACGCCATGCCTCGGCAAGATCTTCCCGCTTCAAATACACGGTCCTTGCCAGAACAATCCCTGCCACGGCAATCCCCACCGAGAGCAGCATCAGGATGTACTCCGTGGCCCCGCCGTGATGAGGCGTTTCGCGAAGCGCCGCCATCGCCGGAGCAAAGATGGGCTCCAGCCAGTGCTCAACCGCATTGCCCCCCATCAGACTTTCCGGGACACCGATGAATCCGCCGACCACCGACAAAAACGCAAGGACGATGAGAGGGACCGTCATGGTTTTTGGAGCTTCATGCGGGTGGACTTGATGATGGTCGAACCGCTCTTTTCCTTCGAAGGTCAGGACGACGAGCCGGAACATATAGAACGCGGTCATACCCGCCCCAGCTGCAGCAAGAAGCCAGAGGGCTACTGAGCCATGGTCGCTACTGAACGCCTTCCACAGAATTTCGTCCTTGCTGAAGAACCCTGCGAATGGCGGGATGCCGGCAATCGCGATGGCTCCGATCAGGAATGTTTTGTAGGTCACGGGCAGATACTTCTTCAATCCCCCCATCTTCTGAATATCCTGCTCGTCGTGCATGGCGTGAATGACAGCCCCGGAACCCAGGAAGAGAAGGGCTTTAAAAAAGGCATGGGTCACAACATGAAAAATGCCGGCAGTGAAGGCGGCCACGCCCATCGCGAGAAACATGTAGCCCAACTGACTCACCGTGGAGTAGGCCAGGACTTTCTTGATGTCATTCTGGACGAGGCCGATGGTGGCGGCCATAATCGCCGTGACAGCTCCGATGATGGCAACAACCTGGAGCGTGGCGGGGGCCAGGGCAAAGAGGATCGAGCAGCGGGCCACCATGTAGACTCCCGCCGTCACCATGGTTGCTGCGTGGATGAGGGCGCTGACCGGGGTCGGACCTGCCATGGCATCCGGCAACCAGACGAATAAAGGAATCTGCGCAGATTTGCCTGTTGCACCAAGAAACAGAAGGAGGGTAATCCACACCATTACATTGCTGCCCGGACTCATGACGGTGGCACGTCCAAACACGGCATCGAAGCTCAGGCTCCCAAAATGGACGACGATCAGGAACAGGGCAAGTAGGAAACCAAAGTCGCCGATGCGATTGACGATGAACGCCTTTTTGGCTGCATCGTTGGTCGATGCCGTTCCGGGTTTATAGCCGCCGACGTCAAACTTCCGTTCATACCAGAATCCGATCAGGAGGTAGGAACAGAGTCCTACCCCTTCCCAACCGAGGAACATCAACAGGAAGTTATCGGCCAGGACGAGGTTCAGCATCGCGAACACGAACAGGTTCATGTAGGTGAAGAACCTCCAGAATCCCGGATCGCCATGCATATAGCCGATCGAGTAGACGTGGATCAGGAACCCGACTCCTGTCACCACTAATGTCATGAGGATCGAAAGCTGATCGACCTGATAGGCGATGGAGACCTGGACCGCATTTGCTGTCCCGGTGAACGTCCCTATCCAGGAAAACAACCCGACAATTTCCTTGCGCTGCCCGGGCTCGAGGCCCAGCATATGGATGAACAGGGCGACCGCCAGGAGGAAGGACAGGCCGACCGCTCCGCTGCCGATGATGCCGATCAGCTTTTCATTCCTGATCCTGGCGCCGAACAGTCCAAGAAAGAGAAAGCCGAGGAGAGGGAATAAGACGATAAAGGGTGCCGAAGAGAGCATGCGTCGTTAGAGGTTTGCAGGGGGCGGCTCGCCTGTTACAGGCAACGCCGCTCCCCGTCGTTCAGGTTACGATCTACCATTTCAAAATATTGATCTCGTCCAGATTGACGGTTTGTTTATTCCGGAACAACGAGATGATGATGGCAAGTCCGACGGCCGCCTCCGCTGCGGCCACGGTCATGACGAAAAAGACCAGCATTTGGCCGGTGACATTACCAAGTTGTGAGGAGAACGCGATAAGCGTGAGATTGACGGAATTCAGCATCAACTCGATGGACATGAAGACGATGATCGCGTTCCGCCGGGCGATGACACCCACAACGCCGATCATAAACATGATTGCACTCAGGTAGAGATATGGCTGGATGCCCATGGTTCAGTCCAGTTTCCTTTTTGCCAGCAGGACGGCGCCGATAATAGCCGCCAGCAGGAGAATCGACGTTACTTCGAATGGAAAGAGGAAGTTCGTAAACAATTCCTTCCCTATATGCTCCACCGTCCCGGTCTCCAGAGCTTGTTTGACATCGTAAGCGGGGAGATCCTTCGTTGCGTAGACGATAATGTAGAGCAGCTCAAACAACAAAGCCAGACTCAGTCCCCCGGCAACGACCTTCTTCGGGGAGATCGCATCGTTCAGCGTCTGCTTATCCCCCAGGTTCAGCAGCATGATCACGAACACGAACAGCACCATGATGGCGCCGGCATAAACCAGGATATGGATGACGGCAATGAACTGCGCCTGGAGCGTCAGATAGAGTCCGGCCAGACAGAAAAAATTGAGGATGAGATAGAGAGCGGCGATGACGGGATTTCGGCGGGTCACCATGAGAAGGGCTGACCCGATGGAGATGATGGCAAGTGTATAAAAGACGATAGATTCGAGTATCACAAGATCAGGACCAGGAGATTGATGGGCACCGTTAGGTTGTTCTGAGCCAACGCCATAACTCCGGTATTGTCGGCCGCTTCCCGTACACCAGGATCGCGACCCTGAATATTTTTCCTGCCACCCACATCATTCCGATGGCGGAAACCAGCAGTAACCCCATCGTGGCCAGGATCTCCCACGTCGGCGGCATCTGGATAGGAATACGCATGACCATGAACGCCGGCGTCAGGAGTGGAATAAAAGAAAGAATCCTGATCCACAGGGAATCCGGATTCTGCATGGCCGGCATGGCAAGCACGATCGGGAACACCAGAAACAGGCTGACATAGGTGGTGATCTGTTGCGCCTCCTGCTCGGTCGTCACCGGAGATCCTGCCGCGACAAAAATTCCTGCATAGAGAAGGTACCCCAGGATGAAGTACACCAGCGAGAGAAGCACATTCTGAAGGACGAACATGTCCGCCCCCGTCTTCAAGGCTATCCCCAAACCGATGATCCCCCACAACAACATCTGCAGGATTCCGAGCCCGCTTAACCCGAGGATCTTCCCCACCATTAAATCGCGTGCGGAACAGGAAGAAAGCAGCACCTCGATCACCCGGTTTGATTTCTCCTCCACCACGCTGCGGATGAGCAATTGTCCGGACGTCAGGACGAGGAACATCAGCATCATAATGACGATGTACGCGCTGAAGAACGTCTCCAGGAACCCCGATTCTTTTTCCTCCCCCTGTTCGGATACCTTGATGGACCTGACCGAAACATCCGCCATCAGTTTCTTCAGGCGGGACGGATCGAGTCCTTCCGCAGCGAGACGCTGTTCCACAATCACTTCTTCAATCGTGCGGGAGAATCGTTCGGACACACGGATGTTTCCCACATTCTCGGCCCGGTATTCCACCATGCCACCCGCGGAAACATCGGCGGGGATATAGAAGTATCCTTCCATTTCCCCGTTTGCAATCATCGACGGAGCCTTCGCCTTCACATCACTGAAACTCCCTTCCGTGTGGAGGTTGCGAATGACATAATTCGGACGGCCATCCGGCAATTTATACTTTTCCTCCGCCCGCACAGAAAGAGGCTGAAGGATCGTTCCGGTCTCATCAAAAATACCGACCACGGTAGCCTTCTCATCCGGTTTGGAGGCCAGAAGTCCCGGCAGAACCCCGAAGACGACCATGATCAACGGCATCAATACAAGGGAGATGATAAAGGCCTTGGATTTCACCTTCTCCAGAAATTCCCATTTTGCCACCTGAAGGTATTTCACCGTTTCCCTCCCTTCTCCTGTGCCCGGATCTTTCGCTCCGAGTCCGACTTCATCCTGAGAAAACGGAATCCCGCGAACGCAACTGCAGCTGCAATCACCAGGGGACCAATCCAGTTCGGCTCTTCTTTCAGGGCCTCCACCACCGTAAACCCCACCATCACGAGGCTCCCCAGGATGGAGGAGATAAGCGCTTTCTTGACCTCCGGGGCCATAGGGTGGACTGATTTCGTGGGGGGAGAAGAGACTAACTCTTCTTGCTCCTCCAGTGTTTCCGGCATTCCGACCACGCTGACGAAAATCGATTGAAGCGAAGGCTCCACAATCTCAAATTTTCTCAGGTTCAACCGTCCATCGAGACTTGTGATCAACTCGCGGCTCTGCCGCATATCGGTCAGCTCCAGTTCCGCGTAGTTCTGATAGACATTCGCCCGCTTGATCATCGGGAGCGATTTCAGGAACGACCCGTCCCCTTCGAATTCCAGAAGGATGGAATTCGTACCGTATTTTTTCTTGATCTCCCGCAACATGCCCTCGAGCACGATCTTGCCCTTATTGATCAGGCAAATATTGTCGCACATTTTTTCCACCTGCTCCATCTGGTGTGTTGAGAAGACGATGGCGACGTTCTGCTGCCGCAGTTCGAGCAGGATGTCCTTCAGGAGAATTTGATTGACAGGATCGAGCCCGGAAAACGGCTCGTCAAGAACAAGGAGTTGGGGCTTATGCAGAATGGAGCAGATGAGCTGAACCTTTTGCTGGTTCCCCTTGGAGAGCTCTTCAACCTTTCGTTGGCCCTCATCTTTCAATCCAAATCGTTCCATCCAGAACGACACGCGGGGACGGGCTTCCGTTTCCGACAGGCCCTTCAGGGCGGCAAAATAGAGAATAGTATTGAGGATCTTGCTCTTGCGATACAGCCCGCGCTCTTCCGGAAGGTACCCGATGAGGTTCCACATTTCCGGCGTGAAGTGTTTTCCGTCAAAGGTGATCGTCCCGGCGTCGGGTCGGATGATATTCAGAACCGTCCGGATGGTCGTGGTCTTCCCCGCACCGTTCGGACCGAGCAAACCGAAGATCTCCCCCCGATTGACCGTGAGCGAAACATCGTCCACGGCAACGACACGGTCAAATTCTTTCCGGAGGTGAGCGACGGTGAGCATGGTCAGGGGGTCAACCGATAGATCATTCGTGGGAACGGAATAGTCTCGCGCACATGGTCGAGCCCGCAGATCCATGCAACGGTGCGTTCAACACCAAGGCCAAATCCGGCATGCGGCACGGTGCCGTACCGCCGCAGATCCAGATACCATTCAAACGCGTCCTGGGGAAGGTTATGCTCCTTGATCCGTCCTAGCAGGACGTCCAGGTCGTCTTCGCGCTGACTGCCCCCGATAATCTCTCCGTATCCTTCCGGCGCAAGCACATCAACAGCAAGCGCGACGTTCGGATTATTCGGGTCCCGTTTCATGTAAAACGCCTTGACCTGGGAAGGGTAACGGTGCACCATAACGGGGCGATCGAATTGTTCGGAAATGACCGTCTCATCCGTGGCGCCGAAGTCGTTCCCCCATTCAAAGGGAACGCCCTTCGCGTGGAGGATGGTGACAGCCTCGTCGTACGAAATGCGCGGGAGTGGACGCTTGACGTTTTCAAGAAACGAAATGTTCCGCTCCAATGCCTTCAACTCCGCCGCCCGGTCCTTGAGCACGGATTGAACGATGTACTCCAGAAATTCTTCCGCAAGGTCCATATCATCGTTCAGGTCGGCAAAAGCCACTTCCGGCTCGACCATCCAGAATTCGGAGAGGTGTCTCCGGGTTTTGGATTTTTCGGCCCGGAAGGTAGGTCCGAAACAATACACCTTTCCGAACGCCAAAGCACCAGCTTCGGCATACAGTTGCCCGGACTGGGTCAGGTACGCCTTCCCGAGATCGAAGTATTCGGTTTCAAACAGCGTGGAGGTTCCCTCACACGCGGCTGGGGTCAGAATAGGGGAATCGACGAGGGTAAACCCGCGGTCATCGAAGAAATCACGAATCGCCTTGATGATGCGGTGACGCACACGCATAATGGCGTGCTGGCGCGAGGAACGCAACCAGAGATGACGGCGATCGGCCAGGAACTCCACGCCGTGATCCTTGGGGGTAATGGGATATTCCCGGGCAATCGCATAGAGGGTGAGGTCCGAGACTTCCAACTCGAATCCTCCCGGAGCGCGGTCTTCCTTCCGGACTTTTCCCCGGAGGGCGAAGGAGGACTCCTGCGTCAGTTCATCGAACCGGGCAAAGGTCTCTTCCGGAACAGCCCCTTTCATCATCACTCCCTGCACAACGCCGGTACCGTCGCGGAGTAGTAAAAAACGGATCTTCCCGCTCGACCGCTTATGGTAAAGCCAGCCCTGGAGGAAGACCTCCTCACCGACGTGCTTGCCTAACTCTTCGATATACACTCGCTTCATGGTTCTCCGGATGCTGCATCTGAGGCAAAAAATTCGCCGTCAATATAGCAAACTAATGGGTTATCTTCAAACACATTTCTGTACGTCAGGGATGATTTCCCGGAAAAACTGAGGATGGTTGTCCACTTCCACCGCGACCGTGCCCTGCGCGACACTCGGGTTCTTCGATCCCATTCGTCGCAGGACCACCCCTCATGCCAACTTCAGGAAGGTTTTTCGTCGTCGTGGATATCCCGGAAGCTCGCGTCCTTGACATCGCCCATATCGATAGGAGGAGGTGTCGAAGGCGGCGGAGCAGCCTGCGGAGGTTTCTGATTGCCGGAATTGACAAACGAACGGAGAAGGCGCTGGAGGAACCTGAAGATGTAAAATACTATTGCACAAAAAATGAGAAACCGAAGGAACGTGAGCAAGGCGCTATCACCTCCTCACCGGATTATAGTATTCCACGGGAGCTCGGTTGGGGCGAAGGATTTGCTGCAGGAGATCCTCGAAATCCTCTTCATGGTGTACGAAATCCAACTCCGTCGACTTTACGATCAACAGCGGTGTTGCCTTGTAGCGAAAGAAGAAATAGTTATACGCCTCGTTGAGGTCCCGGATGTACTCTTCGGACATGTTCTCCTCCATCTTCCTCCCGCGGGCCCTGATGTTCGCCATCAACCTCTCGACGCTCGATTGGAGGTACACGACCAGGTCGGGAGTCGGGATCGCCTTCTCAATCGCCCCCAGAAGCGTTTCATAAAGCTTCAATTCCTCGTCCTCCAGTGTCAGGTAGGCGAAGATCTTATCCTTCTCGAAAATATAATCCGTGATCACGAAATTGTGGAACAGGTCCGCCTGGAACAACTCCTGCTGCTGTTTGTACCGGCTCAGGAGAAAAAACATCTGCGTTTGAAACGCGTAATGTTCCGCGTCTTCATAGAATTTCGGAAGGAAAGGATTCTCCTCGAACCGCTCGAGGACAAGCCGCGCGGAGAGTCGCTCCGACACCATACGAGCAAGGGTCGTCTTCCCCACACCGATCACCCCTTCTATGGCGATATGTCGAATTTCACGGGGAGGAGCTTGCAATCCGGACTCCGTTCATTCAGGATAAATGGAAAATCGGGTTTTCGTGACCCCACTGGTATCTTGACAGAGTCGCAGCAAGTCTGAGATGGACTTTTTCAGCACCGGATCCATAAATCCGGGGACAAGTTCATGGAGCCCAACAAGTACGAACCGTCGGTTTGCCGTCTCGGGATGGGGAACGATGAGATCCCCTGCTGTGTGTCGTTCGCCTCCAAAATAGAGAAGATCGAGATCAATCTCCCGGGGTCCCCAACGCTCCGTTTTTGTTCTGCCCAAACCCGTTTCGATGGCCTGACAATGTTGATGGAATGAGGCCAAACTTCCATCCGAGCTCAGTTCGACCACCGCATTGAGAAAGTAAGCCTGATCTCTCTTCCCTACCGGCTCCGTCTCGTAGACCGACGAGCACTGCACAATCCCCGTACCTTCAAGTCTTCCCAGCTCCCGGACGGCGGACCGGAGAAAGGCGAGGCGGTCGCCCACATTGGAGCCGAGTCCCACAAAAATGTGCTTCACCGTTTCCTTGTCCGCTTGATCTCCACTTCAACGTAATCGATCACTCCCCGTACCGGCGCACCGGGTTTCCGGACCCGAACCACGACTTCCTGCAATGCCCTGAATTTCTTCAACAGTCCCTCGGCTATGGTGTTTGCCAGGGCCTCGATGAGGAAATATTTTTTTCCGAGGACGAGGGTCTTGATCGAATCGTACACCCGCTCGTAATCCACGGTTTGCCCCAGACTGTCGTTCTTTGCAGCCTTCGAGACGTCACAGGAGAGGTCAACATCCACCTCGAACTTGCCGCCCAGGGACTGTTCATCGGAAAGGACGCCATGATAGGCGTAAAAGACCGCATTGCGGAGTCGGATAACATCAAGGGACGGGGATGGATGTTTCGGCACGAAGGCAGCGATCGAAATTGGGAAAAAGAATGACGGGAAAAATATAGAGAACCAATCAGCAAAAGGCAAACGGGAAGCTGTGCGGGCTTGACAAGCGGAAGGCCGGACCGGTCTTCAAAACCTGTCAGATCTTCTCCGTCGCTTTCTCCATCTTGGCCCAGGTGTCCCGCAGCGTGACCGTCCTGTTGAACACAAGTTTCTCCCCCGCGGAATCCTCATCCACGCAGAAGTAACCGAGCCGCTCGAATTGAAATCGCTCCCCTGCTTTCGCCGTCGCCAACCCCGGCTCAACCTTGCAACCCTGCAACTGCTCAAACGAATGAGGGTTGAGGAACGAACGCCAGTCATCGCCGCCGGGGTTCTCCACCGTGAACAGGCGGTCGTACAGACGAACTTCTGCATCTTTGGCGTGTGCCGCCGAGACCCAGTGAATAGTCCCCTTGACTTTCCGTGCACTTTGGGGCGAGCCGCTCCTGGTTTCAGGGTCGTAGGTGCATCGCAATTCCAATATTTTCCCCGTCGCCTTGTCCTTGATAACCTCCGTGCACTTGATGATGTAGGCGTACCGGAGCCTGACTTCCGTACCGGGCGACAGCCTGAAGTATTTCTTCGGAGGATTCTCCCGAAAATCATCCTGCTCGATATAGAGGACCTGGGAGAATGGAATCGTGCGCGAACCGGCCGAGGGGTCCTCGGGATTATTCACCGCTTCAAGCTCCTCCACGACCCCCTCGGGATAGTTCTCAAGCACCAGCTTGACCGGGCGATGGACAGCCATCACACGGGGGGCCCTCCTGTTGAGATCATCCCGGACGCAATCCTCGAGCAAGGCAACATCCGAAGTGCTCTCGCTCCGCGCCACGCCGATACGGTCTGCAAAGAGACGGATCGACTCCGGGGAGTAGCCCCGCCGGCGCAACCCTGAGATGGTGGGCATGCGGGGGTCATCCCAGCCCTTCACCAGCCCCTCGTCCACCAGGAGCAACAGCTTCCGCTTGCTCATAACGGTGTAGGTAAGATTCAGCCGTGCGAACTCGATTTGTTTGGAATGGTAGATACCGAGTTCGTCGAGGAACCAGTCATAGAGTGGACGATGGTCTGCGAATTCCAAGGTGCAGACTGAATGGGTGATCTTTTCGATGGAATCTGATTGCCCGTGCGCCCAATCGTACATCGGGTAGATGCACCACGCGTCGCCCGTCCGGTGGTGGGTTGCATGGAGGATTCTGTACAGAACGGGGTCGCGCATGTTTATGTTCGGCGAACCCATGTCGATCTTCGCCCGAAGTGTCCGTGACCCGTTTGGGAATTCTCCCTTTCGCATGCGTTGGAAGAGATCAAGGTTCTCATCCACCGATCGGTTCCTGTAAGGGCTATCCTTGCCGGGCTCGGTCAACGTCCCTCGATACTGTCGTATTTCATCCCCCGTCAGGTCACAAACATACGCCTTTCCCTTCCTGACCAGGGTAAGGGCAAATTCGTAGAGTTGGTCAAAGTAATCAGAGGCATAGTACTCCCGGTCACCCCAGTCGAAACCCAGCCACCGGACATCGAGTTTGATCGATTCGACATACTCCGACTCCTCCTTTGTAGGATTGGTATCGTCGAACCGGAGATTGCATAAACCCTTGTAGTCCCGTGCAAGCCCGAAGTTGAGACAGATCGATTTCGCGTGTCCGATGTGCAGATAGCCGTTCGGTTCGGGCGGAAAGCGGGTATGCACCATCCCTCCGAACTTGTCGGTTTTCAGGTCCTCTTCAACGATATCCCGGACAAAATTCCGCCGTTCCGGACTTTCCTCGTCAGACTTCTTGTGATCGGTGAGCTTATCCTTTTCCATGACCAGAACCTTGTTTGATTTGACCCTCTTCCATCAACACTTTTCTCCCCTCCGCAAGTCTACGGAGGGGTGGGTGATTTCGAAACGCGCCACAATCCCCCGCGTGGAAACTATCCCAACGTATGGATCGCCGCGGTGATTCTCCTGATCGACTCCTCCTTGCCGAGAAGGAAGAGAATATCGTACAAACCGGGCCCTGTCCCGATCCCCGACACTGCCAGGCGGACCGCATGAATGATCTCGCCGTTCCCAACCTTCGAT
Organism: Bacteroidota bacterium; assembly: GCA_040882165.1. GTDB lineage: Bacteria > Bacteroidota > Ignavibacteria > UBA10030 > UBA10030 > UBA6688. The sequence goes on along the minus strand of JBBEBV010000059.1, from coordinate 2,010 downwards.
GCCTCCGCCGTGCGGTGAAGCGCGGCCTCGAAGTCCTCTTTCCCCGGATTTCCGAGGCTAGAAAACTCCCCGATCAAACGTTTCAATAACTCCGGTGTTTCAGATTTCCATCGCTTCTTGACCACGGTCAGATCGTATTCGATGGGAGGTTTGAAGAAATAGGGACTTTTTTCGACAAACTCCCGGACGAACGACACGCGGTCCCGCATGGCGCTGATCACACTCAAAAGGTATGCATCGTCAAACTGTGTCGACGCAAATTCCGAAGCTGCAAGATACTCCCTGAGCATGGAGAGAATGTCCACATCGGACTTTCTCCGGAGATGCTCGAAGTTCAACCAGTTCAGCTTCTCGACGTTAAAAACCGCCCCCGACTTACCGACACGCTCCAGCGAGAATTCCCGGACAAGCTCCTCGAGGGAAAAAATCTCCCGTTCATCCCCCGGGTTCCATCCCAGGAATGCCACGAAGTTCACCAGCGCCTCGCGGAGATATCCCTTGGCGCGGTACTCTTCAACAGCCACGTCCCCCTGCCGTTTGCTCAATTTGCTCTTGTCAGGATTCAGCAGCAATGGAAGATGAGCAAACACCGGAGTCTCCCAGCCAAAGAAGCGGAATAGCAAAATATGCTTCGGGGTACTCGGCAGCCATTCCTCGCCCCGGATCACGTGAGTAATTTGCATATGATGGTCGTCGACCACGACGGCAAGGTGGTAGGTGGGAAAGCCATCCGATTTCAGCAGGACCTGATCGTCGAGCACCTGATAGGCGATCGTGACTGTTCCCCGAATTTCATCCTCAAAGGATAACTCCCCCTCCAGGGGGACTTTCATGCGAACGACATGGTTCTCCCCTGCCGCAAGCAGGGACTCCACCTTATCCTTATCGAGATTCCGACAATGACGGTCATACGAGGTCTGAAGCTTGGCTGCAATCTGTTTCTTGCGAACCTCCTCCAAGCGCTCCGGCGTACAGAAACAATAGTATGCCTTCCCATACCGGATCAGCTCTTCCGCATGTCGCCGGTAGAGGTCTAACCGTTCCGACTGGACATAGGGACCGAATTCACCGGGTCGATCAATCCCTTCGTCGTATGGGATGCCTGCCCAGGAGAGGGTTGAGATCAGGTTTTCGACCGCCCCCTCCACCTTGCGGCTTTGATCCGTATCCTCGATGCGGAGGATGAACTTGCCGTCGTGGTGTTTCGCAAACAGGTAGTTGTACAGCGCGGTTCGCAAACCACCGACGTGAAGGTAGCCCGTCGGACTGGGAGCGAATCGAACGCGAACTGGTTGTGCTGTTCCTGGTGTCATTATGTTACAGGGATGATCCTGTTGCTTTCCTGCGAGATACAAAAAAAGCGTCCGAACCAGGGACGCTTGCTCCTACGGATATCCTCTGAGCCTGCAAAACGAAGTTCCGCCTCTTTTGCGGAACGCAGTTTTGCGGAGAGCGAGGGTCAACTACGCTCCTTCGGAGCTTCGTTGACTTCGACCAGGCACCATGCCCAGAATCCTCTTGTTGAGAATCGCTTTGCCCGCGTTTCTGTTTCAACAGCAACAAAGGCCGCAACCTTCAATGGTCGATATGCTTTTGTCGATTGCACTTCTCCATTGTTGTGCTCCCCCATTCTTCGCTCCAGGTCATTCGTTGACCCGATGTAAACAAAATCCTTCGCGAGACTTCTCAGAACATACACACACCAACTGAGCATTCCCCCCTCCTGTTCTCGCCTGCCTGCAAAACGAAGTTCCGCCTCTTTTGCGGAACGCAGTTTTGCGGAGAGCGAGGGACTCGAACCCCCAAGCCCTTACGGGCGCCGGTTTTCAAGACCGGTGCAATAGCCGTTCTGCCAGCTCTCCATGGGCAAGTCGAACCGCCGGAAGTCGACGTAGGCTGAGGGAAACCCCTACCGAACGCTTAGTCCCGATTTGACATTCGCCGCACCTCTGTTCGCGGAGAGGGAGGGATTCGAACCCTCGATAGAGGTTACCCCCTATGCAGGTTTAG
>JBBEBV010000058.1:0-7401 GCA_040882165.1 Bacteroidota bacterium | reverse complement strand
GTAGGTTTCCGGAAGACCATATCCGTACTCCGGCGGAGCTTCCCTGACAAACGGGAGCGGTTTTCCCCAGAGCCATTCAATCGGTTGTCCTGCGACCCAGCCTATCACGATCACCAGCACATGAATGAAGAGGAGATGGAGCACATAATAGAACATCGGCACGCGGCCGAACACGATGATCTTGTCCCACAACCATCCCCCTTTGATCGAACCGGTGTTCATCCGATCAAACCACGCCAACAACATCAGGGATGGACCGATCGTCATCAGAAGGAATTGAAGGGAGGTCGGGTACTTCTGCACATTGAGGAAGGAAATGACCGTCCGGTCCCATGAATCCTGCAGTGCAAAAAGGCCGGGTCCCGGATATCCCTGTGGGGGTATGGGATGTCCGTATACGTTGGTGAGCCGCAAGACAATAAACGCGACTGTCATGCCGAGTCCGATCCTGAACAGCCACTCCCTCCGTTTTTCCGGTTCCTCCCCGAAGAGTGCGCCAAGCGCGTAACCGGCCGCCATCACACCGGCCAACGGGAAGATCGAAAAGAGGAAGGGAAAAAATCCTCCGGGCAGCCAGTCGGCCCGGGCCCCACCGCCGGCATACAATGCCTGCCAGACAAATCCAAGACTACCCCACGATTGTTTTGAAATTCCCTCAGCAAGGTGATGAAACATCATGATCCCGACACCGAATACAGCCACCCAGCGGAGCGGCAACCGGACAACAAGCGAGAGGACCACCATCGACCACCCGAGCGACCAGATAACTCCCCCAAACCCCCACCCCGGCATAAACGACCATGCAAATCCAATCACCGTCAGTTCCAGGAACACCAGCCAGAGCCCCCGCGTCCAGAGAAACTTTGAGAGTTCCGGTACAGTCTTGCCGCGCGTCGTCGAAAGATAAGCCCCCGTACCCGCGAGAAGGAAGAAGAGAGGCGCACAGAAGTGGGTGATCCAGCGTGTCAGGAACAGCGCCAGATAGGTTTCCTGGTTGTTCTCAGCCCAGATGGGAATGTTGGTGAAGTACGGGTAGCGGACATGGTCGACTGCCATAAGCACCATGACCAACCCCCGCAACAGGTCGACGGAATCGAGTCGCGCCCGCGGATGGACGGAGAGAGGCTCCGTGCCGGCAGCCGGTACGGTGAGTTCCATACATACTCCTTCGGAAAAGTTCTGAGGTTGATTCGAAAAGAGAAAGACCTTCCAAGAAACGAAAAAAGAACGTTCAACGCTTTCGGAATCTTGCTTTTTTTGTCAACGACCGGCCGGGATATTCCGCCTTGTCCGGGCTCTGGTTGGACTTACACCGTACTTCCCCGAGAAGGTCGCAACAAAATGGGAGAGGCTGTTGAACCCGGAAAGATCAGCAATTTCGGTAACAGAACGTTTGGTTTCCTGGATGAGGAGGAGGGCATGGCTGAGGCGGACCCTGAGGAGATACTGACGAGGTGAGTGACCTGTGACGGCCTTGAATATTCTGCTGAAGTGAAATTCGCTTGCGTAAGCCGCGGCCGCTATTTCCGACAGGGAGAGGTCCTGGGCCAGGCGAGTGAGCATAAATTCCCTTGCACGCTCGACGATCTCGAGATGATGGGACCTAGGCTGCGGTGAGCTGATGGGGAGAACGGCACCACTTCCCGACCGGTAGAGTGCCGCGAACAGTTCACCCGCGAGCCGAAGGGCGATGGCGTCCGCAACGATCCGCTCCAGGGGTTTACCGTCGGCATGCGTCGGATGGACAAGTCAACGCTGCAAGTACTCAAGCGCGGGCGTCGAGCGCATGACGGTCAGGGGAAACAGCCGGTCATCCGCCCGGCGATGCTTGATCCCCCGGGCTTCTTTCTTCCAATGCACCCTCCGCACTTCATCGAGGATACGGTGGGGGATCTCCACAATGACGCATTCATCCCCACACGTGTGATGATGGCGCACGACATGGTAATCTCCCGCATTCTCCAACAGGATGTAGTGCGTGCGGAGTTCGGTTCTTGCTCCCCCGCTTTCATAGACAAAGCTCCCATGACGGACAAAACTAAGGGCATCGACAACGGTCCGTTCCGGATCGGAAACGGCAAGAGGCTCCTCCTTACAGAGAAACTCTGTTACCGTGACCGTTGGTGATGAATAGGATGACCTAAGCTCGGCGTTCATGCTGCGATGGCAAAACGGGTGCACCGATCAAGCGTGATGGCTCTTTTCACTCCCACTTGTCCTGCAACCATGCGTCATAGATCTTTTTCTGAAGATCGGTTGGTTCCTTCGTCTTTGTGACCCGGTAGGGGGGCACATCCTGGAGGCGAAGGGAAATTTCGATTTCCCGCAGGCGGTCGCTGCGGAACACCGTGAGGGTGACCGTCTCCCCCGGCTTCATCTCCCCGACCCGTTCGTTGATGTCACTGGCTCGCATCCGGTAGCCGTTGAACGCAACCACTTCGTCCCCGACATCAAGCCCCGCTTCAGCTGCCGGCGACCCTGCGACCACGCGCGTCACCTGTGCCATCCCTCCCCTATCGCTGATGGATGCACCCAGTGAGACTTTGCGCGCAGAATCACGCGCCTGCACCTCGAGTCCGGCATACCCGAGAGCTTTCTCCCAATCCAGAGGGACCGTTCCATGAACATACCCGTTGAAGAAATCCTTCAGGCTTCCGCCTGCAAACTCCTCGGACACTCTTTGGAAATCGTCAATCGTGTACCCTTTGCCGGTTATCGGGAAGCGCTTGTACATCGCGCGCATCACGTCATCCAGGGACGATTTTCCCCTGGACCGGTGGCGAATCTCAAGATCGAGCAGGAGACTGACATGCGACCCCTTGCCATAATAATCGGACTGTGTATTGTAGGAATGTTCACTGGGCTTCCAGTACTTGATCCATGCGTCGAAACTCGATTCCGACAGCGACTGGACCTTGTTGCCGGGCCGTGAGCGATCCTCCAGAATCTGGGCTCCAAGCCCTTCCACGTATTGCCGAGCGGTGCCAAAGCCTGCGCGACGCGAGATCAGCGGACTGTAGTAGGAGGTGGTTCCTTCCGCGATCCAGTACTCCTTTGCATAATTTTCCTTCGTATAATCGTACGGGTGCATGCCCTTTGGCCGGAGTTGCTTCACGTTCCAGGTGTGGAAGAATTCGTGAGAGGTGAGTCCCAGAAATCCCCGGTACGCTCCTGGATTCCTGAAAGCGAGCGCCCGCGCGCCCATGATCGTCGAGTTCAGATATTCCGTCCCTCCACCCCCTTGGGCCGCAAGGTGGACAAAGAACACATACCGTTTGTACGGAAACTCCCCCCAGAAATCCTTCGCGGCTTTGACGATCTTCCCCATATCCCTTTTGAGCGTATCCGGCTGGTAATTTCCCTCGCCGGTGATGCTGATGACGTGGGGAACGCCGTCAACATCGAACTCGTACTCCTTCTGGTTCCCGATCTCGATCGGGCAATCGACTAAATGATCATAGGTATCAGCCACAAGCATATTGGGACTGCCGCTCGTGTGCTCCAGTCCCGAGGTCACATGCCAATCACCGTACGGCTTGATGCTCAGCCTTACCGGGAGTCTCCGGTATTTCTCCGCATACATGAAGACGGCCGCACCGTTGACGAATGCGTGTTCGGCGTTCAACCCATTCTTGCGTGTCGTAAAGTCGTTGGCAAAGAGCGTATACGAAGCCGTGACATTTGTGGCCCCTTTCTTTTGGACGCGCCAGGTCATCTTGTCAATTTTCTCCCATGCCAGTTCTTTACCATTGGCATCGCGGGCTTGAAAGGTGATGACATTCCCTGCGAGGTCGAAGAGCACATATCGACCGGATCGCCAGACCGGCATGATCAGATCGAGCGTGCCATCGGCTGAAGCGAGGTTGGTGAAGGTTGCCGAGACCTCAAAGACGTGCGACTTGGGGTCCGGCATTCCAAGCGTGTATTCGACTTTCGACGGTTGGGCTGCCATGATGGATGTGATGACGAAGAGTGAGAGAATAAGTTTCATCCGGAAATCTCCTTCAATGGGACTGATGGAAAACGACGCGACCCGGTAATGATTGTTAAATTTGATGTAAGGATCAAGAAAAAGGTTGGAGGGAAGGGATCAGACACAGGTTGTGCACTTCGTGGTCTCGGGCATTACCACCAATCGCCCGAACGGGATCTCTTTCCCGCATCGGACACACAGCCCATAGTCCGGCTTTTCGATGCGGGCGAGGGCATTCTCCAGGAGGACCAGCTGGTGCCGCGCTTTCTGCAGGATCCCTTCGTTCACGCTCTTGTTCACGATTGCATCCATCCTGGAAACGCGGCCGATGGCATTGTCCGGAGCGATCGGTTTCGTCACATCCTCCAGTTCATGGATGCCGTTTTTTATCTCCTCAATTTTCGCCAGAAGAGCAGTCCGGATTTCCCCCCGTTCCTCCGGTGCTATCATCGTTTCGAACCTTCCGCTTCTTTTTTGAATTCCGAGGTGAAATGAAACTCCATCTCGGGAAACATCTCCTGCGCGGACTTGAGCGACCATGTCCCTTCGGCCATGAAAACCGGGTGATCGTCCTTGTCGTAGGCAATATGGCGCCCCTGGAGGGAGGTGAACCGTTCGAGTTGCTTCGGATCGGAACATGTGAACCAACAAGCCTTGTGGATGGTGAGCGATTCGAACGCGCACTCCGCACCGTACTCATGCAGAAGGCGGAACTGGATGACCTCGAACTGCAGGTTCCCGACGGTGCCGACGAATTTCCTGTTACCCTCCCGCTGGATGAAGAGCTGTGCAACGCCCTCATCCGTCAACTGCCGTATTCCCTTGTCCAGTTGTTTGGACTTGAACGGGTTCTTGTTGACGAGCTCTTTGAAGATCTCGGGGGAGAATCTTGGAATCCCTATGAAATTCAGGTGCTCCCCTTCCGTGAGTGTATCGCCGATCTTGAAATTTCCCGTGTCATACAACCCTACCACGTCGCCGGGCCACGCCTCATCGATGATACTCTTCTCGTTCGCCATGAAGCTGGTCGGATTGCCGAAACGGAGTTCCTTGTCGAGACGGGTATGATAGTAGTACTTGTTCCGCTCAAACCGGCCGGAGCAGACCCGGCAGAAGGCGATGCGATCGCGGTGGTTCGGGTCGAGGTTGGCATGGATCTTGAAAATGAATCCGGTGAACGTCTTCTCGGTTGGATCGACCTTTCGGAGGGTGGTTTCTCTCGGCTGCGGAGAGGGGGCGATCTTGACGAAGGTCTCCAGAAGTTCCTTCACGCCGAAATTGTTGATGGCGCTTCCGAAGAAGACCGGCGCGAGGTAGGCGTCGCGATAATGTTCTCCGTCAAACGGCTCATAGGAGGCCTCGATCAATCCGACATCATCCCGAAGCCGGGCAGCGGAATCCGGGCCAAGGTGTTCGTCGAGAAGCGAACTGGCAATGTCGTCGATGGAGACGATGTCGTCGGAAATGCGGGTCTTGTTCGGTGAGAAGAGTTCGAGTTGTTTCTTATACAGGTTATAAACTCCCTGGAACCGCGCACCGATGCCGATAGGCCACGTCAGGGGGCGAGTGTGGATGCCGAGCTCTTGTTCCAGTTCGTCCAACAGGCTGAACGGGTCGCGCCCCTCGCGGTCCAGTTTATTGATAAATGCGATGATCGGGGTGCTGCGCATCCGGCAGACCTCCACCAGTTTCCGCGTCTGCTCCTCCACTCCTTTCACGCAATCGATCACGAGGATCACGCTATCCACGGCCGTCAGCGTCCGGTACGTATCCTCCGCGAAATCCTTGTGCCCGGGTGTGTCGAGGATATTCACCTTGTATCCGTTGTACTCGAACCCCATCACCGAGGTTGCGACGGAAACACCCCGTTGCTTTTCGATCTCCATGAAATCGGACGTGGCGGTCTTGCGGATCTTATTGCTCTTGACCGCCCCCGCGGTATGGATCGCACCGCCGAACAACAGGAGTTTTTCCGTGAGGGTGGTCTTCCCCGCGTCGGGGTGGCTGATAATACCGAAGGTGCGTCGTCTTGTCAGTTCGTTGAGTTTCATCAAGAATTAGTAACTGCTGATTTTATCCAAAATAATCTCTTTGCCACAGAGACACAGAGGACGCAGAGGTTCAAGCTCAAGATTTTTAATTGCCAGTCTTTGGACCAGTCTTTGGACCTTTCTTTACCTCCGTGTTCTCAGCGACTCTGCGGTGCATACTTTTGAGGGGACCTCCGGGAAGTCCGGAGAACGGAAACGCTAAGGCGGGGTAAGGGCGAGGGGGAGCGATTCGAGCATCATAATGAGTACGATACGAAAAGTTCTTGAAAGAGCCAAATCGGACGACCATTCTTGAAAACCGGGATGAAAAAGACTAACTTCCTCCACGAACTTTGGGGCGAAGCGGCCCGGTATCAAGGACGATGTATTTTCTCCTGAGGTATTCATTATGTACTCCATAGGCATTCTTGGCGGGGGCGGGATCAGTGAAACCCATGCGCGTGCGGCACAGGAAATCGAAGGCGTTAACATCGTTGCCTTCTGTGGACAGAACCGAACGAAGACCGCGCGCCTGGGTGAACTGTACGGCGGACAGGTCTACAACGACGCGCAGGCATTCTTCAGGCACAAGCCGATGGACCTCGTGCTCATCGGGAGTCCATCGGGATTGCATGCAGAACAGGGAATCGAAGCGGCGCGGCACGGTCTTCATATTCTGGCCGAGAAGCCCCTGGATGTCACGACCGAACGGGTGGATTCCCTGATCTCGGCATGCGAACGCGCGGGGGTCAAGCTGGGAGTCTTCTTTCAGGACCGGGCCGGAGCCGACATCCGCCGGCTGAAGAAATTGCTGGACGAAGGGCAACTGGGAAAACCGATCCTCATCTCCGGGCGTGTGAAGTGGTTTCGTCCCAAGGAGTATTACAGCTCATCGCGGTGGCGTGGCAAGCAGGCCCTCGATGGCGGGGGTGCATTGATGAACCAGGGGGTGCATACGGTGGATTTATTGCTTTGGTTGATGGGCAACGTCAGCCGCGTCTATGCAAAAGCCGTCACGGCGCTCCATGAGATTGAAGTGGAAGATACCGTTGTCGCCACGCTCGAATTCGAGAATGGCGTCATTGGCACATTGGAAGCCGGGACCTCTCTCTATCCAGGTTACCGTCGACGCGTCGAAATAACGGGAAGTGAAGGGACGATCATTCTGGAACATGACCGGATCATCGCGGCCGATCTCCGGACCCCGCTCGACGAGCAGATTGTAGCGGGAGAAGAAAACTCCAATGCGAGCGCTACTTCACCGGTCGTCTCCGATATTCGGGGGCATAAGACCATCCTGAAGGATTTCCTGCGCGCCATCGACACAAACGGAAGACCGATGTGCGACGGGCATGAAGGAAGGCGGAGCGTCGAGCTCGTCCAGGCTATCTACGAATC
>JBBEBV010000057.1:1728-7678 GCA_040882165.1 Bacteroidota bacterium | reverse complement strand
CGTGACTATTCCAACGACCTTTCCAATTTCTCTGCCAGGGTCACTGCCGCCTGTTTGAGCTCCTCCCGATTGGAATAGAAGAACACGCGCACCGTACCGGCGTTGGGGGCGACGAGCTCTTCCCGACTCACCGAAAGCTTCGCATTGACGATGAGGACCAACTGCCGCTCTCCCATCAGTCGGATCTTCTCGATTTTCTTTTCAAGATAGTCCCTCCGCCAAAATCCCATGATCTCAACAAGAACTTCGATTGAGGAACGGGGCGAGCGTGCGACAAAATCAGGTACCATCAAGAGCTTGCGCGCCCCGCTCCTCAGTGGCACCAGCGCCCCTTCATAGACCAGATTCCAGTGCGGAGCATTCTTCGTGAAGTATTTCTGAAAGGCCTCTTCATCACCGGAGCGAAGGGGGGTGAAAGGTTCCGGATGCTCTCCAAAGAACAAAGGGGCGGACGAAGCATCAAGGCGAAGGCTGCGAACAGCCTCCGGACGATTCGTCGCGCTCGGGAGGAGCTCGGCTCCCATGTCCCAATGCCCTCCGGCGTGTTGGAGCACCAGAAGGGTGAATTGGAACAGTCGATTCCAGTACATGGTGGTTCTTGCAAACAGCGCGTGCGGGCCTGCGATATCGAGGAGCAGCATATCACCCATCCCGCTTGTGTCGATCATGAGACCGAATCGCTTGGCGCCCCAGAGGAGTTGGACGTACGAACCCTCACCGTGGGTCCGGGCAGGTAACCGCAGGGTGAGGCGAGCGGCCCTACGCAAGGTGAGCCGCAGACGTTCCCGGTTCACCATGCGGATGGCTTCCGCCACAACTTGATTGTTTTCCGTCGAAGGAAAGAGCAACCGGCGCTCACCCGGCGTATCGGCGAACATCAATTCGCTTAGCAAATCCGGTTCAACCTGCGCGTTGACAGCAACGGTTTGAAGAACCGATTCGCGATCCGCCGAAAACAGGCCAATGTCGGGAGAGGCCGGCACGTAGCCTCGTTCCCACGCCGTGATGAAGATCTCCCTCCGGATTTCCTCGGGATCGATACCGGTTGGAAGGTCGACCATTCGACTGGAAGCCACGGTCCGAAGCAACTCCGCACGGAGTCGACGATCTTCTTCTTTCATATCCCGGGTCATCATCTGTGCGACCGCCTCTTCAGCATCCGCCAATCGTTCTCCTTCAAATTCCCGGAGTTCCATGATCATCGTGCTGATTGTTTCGACAACCGTCGTGTTGCGCGGGTCAAGGAATCCTTTGAGCGTCGTCTTCATGCGTCCCTCTTTTTCGGGACGGACCACGAGATTTCGTACACGACGGCGAGCTTTCCTGCGCGCTTCCGGAGAATCCTGCCGCGGCGCTGAATATATTGAACGGTGTCTCCCTGGCGGCTCTTCCGTCCGGCAAGAATGACCGCCACATTCGCATTCGGCAGGTCGACGCCCTCTTCGAGCGCCCGTGCCGTCACCAGGACACGGCATCTCCCCTCGGAGAATGCGCTCAGGTAGAGCTCCCGCTCGTCGGCGCCGATATCCGCGGTGATCGGCGGGATAAGAAGCTGGCGTGATATCTCATAGGCGACGGCACGGGAATCCACGAAAATGAGGACCCGATCGTGAACGTGTCTGCGCAGGATCTCCCGAAGTCGGAGAAACCGGGAAGATATCGATCCCCAGTATCGATGAGCCCGAAGTACCGACCGGAGGGCGAGCGCGGCCGCATCGGGTCGAAGGCGCTGTTCGCGGATAAACCAGTCATTGCCCTTGATGCGGTGAGCGTTTTTCGCCTCATGCCAGAAGTTGTCCATCGGCCTCCGCAACTCGAAGTAGGTACGGGCTTCTTCGGCTGACGGGTTGCAGTGAACGGTGAGGCGCCGGTAGACCGACAAGACGTCACGCTCAATCATCTCTTCCGTGGTTCGGGAATAGATCACCGGGCCGACCAGTTCATCGAGAACTCTTCGCTCTGCATCGATTGGCGTTGCCGTGAGGCCCAGGCGGAAGGGCGCAAGGGAGAACCGCGCCGCATTCCCCGACGGGCCGCCGGAAAGTTTTCGGTGCACCTCGTCAAAGACGATCAGCTTCCAACGATCGCCGAACCACGACATTTGAATGCGAGCGCTGGCATAGGTCGCAACCGTGATCGGACGGAGATCGAGCATGTCGTCACCGACGATCCCTATCGGCTGTCTGAAGGCTTGTTGGAGCTGGGTGTGCCATTGGTAGAGCAGGATTCGTGTCGGCACGATAATGAGCGTCGAGCAAAGAGCATCCCTTACCCCGAGCATGGCGATGAGAAGGCGTGTCATGTAGCTTTTTCCTGCGCCGGTTGGAAGGACAATGGTACCACGCCTCCCCGAAGTTTCCCAGGCTTTGATTGCTTCAAGCTGAAAATCAAAAGGGTCGAGGGACTCGGCGTGGCGCTCGAAGCGTATCGTAGCGAACTTCGATGCCTTGTCGATGAGGTGAATCCCCGAGGTCTCAGCTTGACGAAGAATCGCCTGATACCAATGGGCAGGGGCTACGAAGACCCCGGTTGGCAGTCGACGGAAGAAACGCGACAGCGTCACGGGAATGGCGTCTGTGTGTGCACAGACCAATCCTTGCCGAAAGGTCAGTTGTATCGACATGTGCCTGTGAATATGCACAATGTGCCTATCAGGAGCAATGGTGTTCACTTGCGTTTCAGCCGGGAGCATTGTACTATTGTAGTGTACTCGCACGCTGCAGGGGCGGTTCGGACGCTGAGGAGCCTCGAACAGCATCGCTGGCCCCACGCCAAGCATCCTTCTCCCGGGGCCGCCATTCCGACCGACCTGAACATCAGTCCCTCTGTGGCGGATTGCGGCACGAGAGGAGGAACGATCCATGGATCATCACCCGCCAAACAACAACCACTCCCTTCGGGTAAGCCTCTCCACCCTCCAGTTTCTTCTCAAAGACTACCACCCACGCGATTTTACGATCCGGATGTGGGACGGAACTGTCTGGGGGCAGGAGACCGGACAACCGAGTCGATTCACCATGGTCATACAACATCCGGGCGCTCTTCGTGGCATGTTCCTCTCGGCGAGCGAACGAGCGATGGGAGAAGCCTATGTGTATAATGACTTCGACATTGAGGGGAATCTTGAGAGCGCACTCTCCATGGCAGAATATCTCTTCGGGCTGGGCTTGAAACCACTGGACCGGATTCGTCTTGCTGTACGACTTCTGAAACTTCCGAAGCAGCAATCCCCGCGGGCCGGCCGGCGGTCGGCTTCATTGCACGGTGCGGTTCATTCCCTCGAGCGCGACCGGCGTGCGGTGACGTATCATTACAACACGTCCAATGATTTCTTCGCGCTTTATCTTGACAAGCACATGGTATACTCCTGTGCGTACTTTGCATCGCCGGATCAGGATCTGGATGCGGCTCAGGAACGAAAGCTGGAGTATGTCTGCCGAAAATTGAGACTCAGGCCCGGTGACAGATTTCTCGACATTGGATGCGGCTGGGGGGGACTGATCATCCACGCTGCGGAAAAATTCGGGGTGACCGCGCACGGTATCACCTTGAGCGAACCTCAGGCGACTCTTGCGCGAGAGCGAATCCGCCGGGCCGGTCTGCAGGATCGATGCCGGGTGGAAGTACGGGATTATCGAGAGCTGGAAACCCCTGAGTCGTTCGACAAAGTGGCGAGCATCGGCATGGTTGAACACGTGGGCGAACGGATGCTTCCGACCTATTTCAAACAGTGCGGGCGCCTCTTGCGTCCGGGCGGGGTCTTCCTGAATCACGGCATCGCCCATGAAAAGCTGAAGACGCGTGGCTCGTCCTTCTCCGATGCGTTTGTCTTTCCAGATGGCGAACCCGTCCCAATCGATGTGAGCACACGGGCGGCGGAGCATAGTGGATTTGAAATACGGGATATCGAAAGCCTGCGCGAACAGTATGCACTAACGCTTCGTCATTGGGTCAACCGTCTTGAAAGCAACCATGAGGAAGCGGTGCGAAGAGCGGACGAAGCGACCTTTCGGACATGGAGACTGTTCATGTCGGCTTCCGCGTATCAATTTGAGGCCGGGAGGTACAATGTCTATCAATCGCTTCTGGTGAAACCCGATCATGGAAAGAGCGGACTGCCGTTGACACGAGAGGATTGGTACTGAACGAGACTCGTTCCACCACTGCTTTGAATGCCAGGCATAAGCTACAACCGTTCTATAATGTTTCTGTAGCCTTTGCCAATGGGAATCGATACTCCGTGAACCTCGACGATTTCGGCAGTGTATGATTCTATCTTGCTTATGGAAATTATGAATGACCGGTGAATCCGCTTGAAGAGATTGGCAGGGAGAAGAGCCTCAATTTCATGAGTACTCATTTTTGAGGTGTATTCCTTTTTCGTTGTGACGATTTTGATGTATTCCCGCTGGCTTTCAATATAGACGATCTCCGGGAACGAAATTTTTACCTTCTTCTTTTGCACATTGACAAATATGTAACCCCTCATCCCTTCGGTTTCATCTGATTTTTGTTTTCCCCCGCGTGTCGTTCTTACCTTCGTTACGGCTGTCAAAAAACGCTCGAAATCAAATGGTTTGAGCAGGTAGTCTGTTACGTTCAGATTGAATCCCTCTACTGCATATTGATGATACGCTGTTGTAACGATGACGGCAGGCGGATTTCTCAGCGTTTTGAGAAAAGCCATGCCTTTCAGTTTGGGAAGATGAATATCGAGAAACAGAAGGTCGATATCATGGTCCTGCAGGTAGTCTGCTGCAAGAAAGGCATTCTTGAACGTCCCCCGAAGCTCAAGAAACGGCACCTGTGAGATATAATCCGACAACACCTTGACCGCCAGGGGTTCATCTTCGATGATGATGCAACGGAGATTAGACATGGCTTGCGAGATTAATTGTTAGAATTGCGGTAAACTCGGATTTGCCTTGTTGGACAGAGAGATTGTACTCCGTGTAGAGCAGCTCCAGCTGCCGACGCAGGTTGGAGAGACCGATATTTTCTTTCCCTTCCTCTTCTCTCCCGGGGAGTGATTCAACGGAGTTCTTCACGGTGAACGACAACTGTCGCTGACGCAGCGACAGATGAATATCGATGAAAGGAAGAGTCCTGGTTTCAGCCGCACCGTGTTTGAAGGCATTTTCCACCAGGGGAATGAGAAGTAGAGGCGGTACCGCTTGTTTCATATCTTCAATATCATAGTTGAAATTGATACGTAAAGAATCATCGTACCGCAATTGTTCAAGCGCCACGTAGTCGCCGATGATTTTGAGTTCCTGTTCGATACTGATATACTGCCCACCGGTCTCATACAATGTAAAGCGCAATATTTTCGACAGACGTAAAATGGATTCCGGGGCCAGATCGGACTTGTCTCTTGCCAATGAGTATATGTTGTTGAGTGTGTTGAACAGGAAATGCGGGTTTGTTTGCGATTTGAGAAAGTTCAATTCTGCCCGCTGTTTTTCGATGAGCAGTTGCTGCGCGACGCGTTTCAACTTGTTGTGATCATAAAAATGTTTGATGGCTCCAAAAAAGAAGATCGAGAAAAAGGAAAAGGGAACGCCGTAATCGACTCCCTCCATTACTGAAGTGAATGTTCTCAAAGCAACATAAAGATGCAGCTGGATCCCGATAGCCCTCCAGGCATACAGGCCAAAAGAATATAACATTAACTGAATCCAAAACAGGAAAAGGAAGAGGAGAATCCTGGAAAGAATATTTTTCCTTTGCCTGATAAAAGGCAGGCTATACTCGAAAAAGACAAAATTAATGACAACAATATAGACGATTCGCCAGATGTTGTTGAGCAAACGCGCCGGAACGTTGTCTCCGAAACTTGCCACATCGATCAACAGTCCCAGTGATAAATAGGCAAGTCCTATCCAGAGATACAATTGAATGCGATTTCTATCGAATGATATCTTCATTCTGCTATCGGGTGAGATGCCTG
>JBBEBV010000057.1:0-1628 GCA_040882165.1 Bacteroidota bacterium | reverse complement strand
AATGTTCTGAGGTATTGCTTCCTCCTTGCCATTGCAGGCTGCCCGTTCACGGCGCAGTTGGTGACGGCGGAAGAGGGGCTCAAAGGAAATCTTGTCACGGTCGGCTGGCTTGAGAAAAATCTGAAGAATGCCGATGTGGTGCTCCTCGACGCGTCACCGTCCCAGATCTACACCGCAAAACACATCCCCGGCGCGATCAGCTACGACATCTTCACCTACGGCGTCCAGGAACTGCCGATCGCTGAAATAGAAAAACGTCTCCAGGCCTGGGGAATCAGTCCGGGGAAGAAGATCGTCATGTACGATCAGGGGGGCACCTATATGGCCACGCGGCTCCTCTTCTCCCTCGATTACTACGGCTTCCCGCCAAAAGACCTCTTCATCCTGGACGGTGGACTCTCGAAGTGGCAGGAGGCAGGATTGCCGGTAACGAAGGAGCCTGCGCCAACTCCGAAGAAAGGTTCTTTCACCATCAAAAAGCTTAACGAAGATGCAAAGGTCGAGCTGCCGGAATTCCTTACCGCATCCGGAGATCCCCTCAACAATGTTCTACTGGAGGCACTGGATCCGAGTTGGCATTTTGGAGGTGTCCAGTTCCTTAACAGGCCTGGCCATATCCCCAACGCCATCATGATTCCCGGCGCTGATTTTTTCAATCCGGACAAGACCTTCAAATCCGCCGAAGAAATAAAGAGGATGCTGGTCTATTTGGGTATCAGGCCTGAACAAGGGGTTTACACCCATTGCGGGGGGGGAGTAGCCGCCAGTTTGCCGTTCTTCGCACTGAAGTTTCTCCTGGACTACCCGAAGGTAAAACTCTACCCGGGCTCGCAGTTGGAATGGCTCTCCGATCAAAGAGAACTGCCGTTCTGGACCTATGATGCCCCGTTTCTGATGAGGGAAACAAGCTGGCTGCAAACTTGGGGGGGCAGAATGATGAGGATGTACGGAGTGTCTCAAGTGAGCGTCGTGGATGTGCGGCCCGCAGAGGCTTTCAATCAGGGTCATCTCCCTTTCGCCCTCAACATCCCCGCAGATGTGTTCAAAAATAATATCACGGATCCCGACAAGCTGGCTAAGATCCTGGGTCGGGCCGGCGTCAATGCGTCTCACGAAGCGGTGGTCATTTCAGGCGCAGGGCTGACCAAAGAATCGGCCCTGGCGTTCTTGATGCTGGAGAAGGTGGGACAGAAAAAAGTATCTGTCTTCATGGACTCCCTGGGTCGAGGGGCACAAGCTGGTTTCGCTGTGACAAAGGATGTCACGGTTGTCGGCCCCAAAAAGGGACCCGGCGATCTATCCATACCTCCCACCACGTATTCCGGGAATTCACGCGACGAGATCATTATTGCGGACCCGAAGAGCACCCGGGGAAATTATCCCAAGATATTTATTGCATCGGGTAACACGATGGCCGCCAAAACCCAGGATGACAAAGTTGTCCATGTCCCGTACTCGGATCTCCTCAATGCTGACGGCACGCCGAAAGCCGCGAAAGATATCTGGAACATCCTGACCAAGGCAGGGGTCCCCCGGTATGCGGAGCTTGTTTGCTTCTCCGATGACCCCGGTGAGGCGGCAGCGAACTATTTCATCCTCAAGCTGATGGGGTTCCCTGATGTAAAGGT
>JBBEBV010000056.1:5802-7727 GCA_040882165.1 Bacteroidota bacterium | reverse complement strand
GAGTAATTACGTTTCACTAAAATCCATGCCCCCCTTGATGAGGTGCCGGTGTTGATGCGCGTGCTTTCATCCTCCACTTCCCGGGCGATTCTCTCTTTGCTGCTCGTGGTACTGGTTGGAGTGCTGTTCCACGCAGATGGTGCGTTCTACCAATGGGACACGCATCGGGACATGTTGCGCCAGATTTCCGTTTTTGGCATCCTCGCTTGCGGCATGACCCTGGTTATTCTCTGCGGCGGCATCGACCTGTCGGTGGGGAGTCTCCTGGGACTGACTGCCGTTCTTTTTTCAATCTTTTCCCTCCAATGGGCCTGGCCTGCCCTCATCGCCATCCCGGCTTGCCTGATCGTCGGATTCCTACTGGGAGCGGCGTCGGGAGGACTGATCGCCCGCTTTTCCATCCAGCCCTTTATTGCGACGCTTGCCATGATGGTCCTTGCCCGCGGACTGGCTAAACTTGTATCCGGAGGACAGAAGATCTCGACGGCTGTACAGTTGCAGGATGGATCGTACGAGTATGTTGAAGTTCCCTCCCTCTTGAATGTCCTGAATAGCCGGGTCTTTGACGACAATATCGCAATCGTAACGCTCCTCCTCCTGGGCTGTATCGTGATTCTATGGATTTTTCTTTCTTTGACGCGGTGGGGCCGCTACCTCTATGCCATTGGAGGAAACGAAGAGGCGGCGCGGCTCTCCGGCATTCCCGTCACCAGGATGAAGATCCTTGCCTATGCTTCCTGTGGGATGTTTTGTGCTCTTGCAGGAATCTGCCAGGCCGCCCAGGAACTCCAGGGAGACCCGGAGGCCGGAGTGGGGTACGAGTTGACCGCCATTGCCATCGTGGTGATCGGGGGGACCAGTTTGCGCGGGGGAAGCGGGTCTATCTGGCTGACGATGCTCGGGATTCTGACCATCGGATACCTGGAGAAAATTCTCAGTATCAACGCCATCGGCGAGGAAACGAGGCTCATCCTCTCTGGTCTGATTATCGTATTTGCAGTATTGGTTCAACGCAGGAATCCAAAACTCGCTTAACGTTATCAACGAAAAAGAAAGACCTGACAGGTTTCTCAAACCTGTCAGGTCTTAAAGGAAGAGGTCACTATGAGTCGAAGAGCCATCTTCGTTTATCTTCTTGCATGCATCTTCAGTGCAACCGGCATTCGGGGCCAGGAGAAACAGTGGATCATCGGTATGAGCCAGTGCAACTTGGGTGAACCTTGGCGGGTGCAGATGAACGCAGATATCAAGAAAGCCGCAGAAGCGCATCCGAGGATCACCGTTATCTTCAAGGATGCGCAGAACGACAACCTAAGGCAAGGCGCCCACGTCGAGGAGTTCATCAGGGCGAAAGTTGACCTGATCATCATTTCCCCCAAGGAGGCCGTCCCGCTTACCCGGCCGGTCCGGGAGGCGTACAAAACAGGGATTCCGGTGATTGTCCTCGATCGCAAGGTCGTCGGGAATGATTTTACGTGTTTTATCGGAGCCGATAACAAGAAAATCGGGAAGTCGGCTGGAGCATGGATAGCGGCACAAAAAGGGGGAAAGGGGAACGTGGTGGAACTGAAAGGACTCATGACCTCGACCCCCGGACAGGATCGGCATAGTGGGTTCCGCGAAGGAATTCGTGGCTCGGCGATGAAGGTCGTTTTTGAAGCGGATATGAAATGGCTCGAACCGAACGCCCGTAAGGAGATGGAATCCGCACTCGCCCGCTACAGCACCATCGATGTCGTGTACGCGCATAATGACCCCGGAGCCCACGGCGCGTACCTCGCGGCGAAAGCATCCGGCAGGGAACGGTCCATCACATTTATCGGCATCGACGGATTGCCCCATGAAGGACAAATGTACGTAAGACAGGGAATCCTCTCCGCCAGCTTTGAATATCCCACCGGTGGAAGGGAAGCGATTGAGACGGC
>JBBEBV010000056.1:0-5702 GCA_040882165.1 Bacteroidota bacterium | reverse complement strand
AAAGCCCTGTTGCTTGCGCAACAGGGCTTTGGTGTTTCTGAGTCTGTTACTGTCAGAACGTATAGCGGACGCCAAACTGTGCCGTCCACCGTGACGCCGTGTTGCTCGGGCTGCTGATGGTGGGGTTTCCCGTCCAGCGGTACCGGGCCTTCCCGACGTTCGCGGGATCGTTGGTTGAAGTCGCCACGCTATGGAACGTCATTAAAGCCACATTGCTCTGAGTCACAAGCGGTATCCAACCCCAATCCTTGTTCAGGAGATTGGTAAGGTTAGTGACGTCGAAGGTGATCTCAAGTTTCTGGCCCATGAAACTCGGGATTTCCTGAGTAATGCGGAGGTCCCACTGGTTTGTCCAGGGAGCTACTGCGCCGTTCCGCTCGGCGATCATCCCCTTGTTTTCGCTTAAGTACGGATCGCCATTGATAAAGGCCATCATAGCGTCATAATCGCTCTGAGGTGCAGGTGCGCCTGCTGAAGTGACCAGAACGATATCGCTTGCACTGCGCGGGATATAGGCCAGATCGTTGTCGCTCAAGCCGTCTCCATTGACATCCCCGGTAATGCGATAGGAAAACCCTAACCCGGAGAGACCATTATAGAAGAGGCCAACCGTTGTTGCGAGTCCGCTCCAATCCCACTCGTACCGGTAGGAGACTGTTCCGAAGATCCTGTGACGCCGGTCGCCATCTGCGTACGAGAGCTCAGGGCTGTTGGGATTTCCTTGAGAGTAGTTAAAGCGCCAGCCTGAACTGGCTGTTGTGCTATTGGTGCCACCGATGTCCTTGGCCGAGCCCCAGGTATACCCAACGTTTGCATAGAGCCCGTCTTCCGTACTCTGTCGTTGTATTTGGGCGATGATGTTCGCATTCGAGCCCTGGTCGGTGTTCGTGACGAGGTAGACAGCAGTAAACCGTGTGTCTTTTGTCCTTCCCGTTGAAGAATATGTGCCGTCTGTATTGATGGCACTCCAGACCTCGCGATTCTCGCCGGCAAGCCGCGATTTGACCCCTGCAAGGTTGATATTCTCGTAGTACACTTCATTCTGAGACTTGGAGAAGATTCCTTCAAGAGATGCTACGAGATTAAACGGAAGCTTGTGATCGACCGCGATGTTGAACCGTAAAATGGAGGGGGCTTTGAAGTCCGGATCGGTGATGTTCACTTCAGCGGTCGGGAGTCCGGTTGCAATCTTTGGTTGCCCGTACGGATCGGCAATAAAGTTGCTGGGGCGTGTCGCGACCGTGTAGAAATCAACTCCCGTGTTGCTGTATTGGTTTGAAACCCAGACTGCCGGGAATCTTCCATAGAAGACGCCGACGCCGCCACGAACCTGGGTGTTGCGTTCCTCATCCACCGCCCAGTTAAATCCGATTCTCGGTGAAATGGCGACCGAGCTCTTGGGAGGCTCGCTGGTCTTGAGACCGAAGGTCGACTCGAAATTCGCGTTGTTGTTCGGATTGTCCGTGTATGTCGGGAGATCGAACCGGATTCCGCCGACGATTCTCAGGGTCGAATTCACGGTCCATTCATCCTGCACATAAAAACCAAACTGCCGATAACCCCAATTCGCTTCCTGCAGGGGATCGGCGGTTGCCGAGTAACGGAAGGCATACGACGCCGGGCTTCCGCCCGCCATGAACTCGCCGATCGTGTTGTACAGGTAGAAACCGAAATTGTCGGGAATAAACAGATTGCGGAATTTGATGAAGTCGAGTTTCGCCCCGAAGGTGACGGTATGGTCCTGTAAATACCAGGAAAAGTTATCCGTAATTTCGACCACGTTCTGCTCGAGTTCATTCTGGTGCCGAAACTCCTCTGACCCGACCGCAAGGCGATTGTCGCTGGTATTCGCACCCGGTTGAGCGCTTCGCGTCCGGATTTCCACCGTTGGGAAAGGCTTTCCCTTGTATACCGGCTGATCCAGCTGGTTATTGTATCCCACGATCAACTCATTCGACGCCGTGTTTCCGAAAAGGCTCGTGAGTTGTACAGCAATGGAGTTTGTTTTATTTCTCAAATCATAAGCGGCATTCTCGGAGAAAATGTCCTGGCTTCCGCGAAAGCGAGATGGCGAATTATGCGTTACGGCATTGAGGTAATTCCACCGCGCCGTCAACTTCTGACTCTCGCCGAGATTGTAATCGAAGCGTAAAAAGATCTTGTCGCTTTCGTCGGGACGGGATATGGACTTCCAGCCCCCCGTCTCATATCCATACCTGGTTTTGAGGAAATTGGACAAGATGGTCAGCGAGTCTTCGTATGCCGTGAAAGAATCCGTCCCGTACGTCAACTGGTTGAATGTGCGTGTAAAGGGGGCGTCGGCCCTGGCGAATTCACCGGCTCCGAAAAAGAAAAGTTGATTCTCTATGATTGGCCCTCCAATGCGCACGCCGTAGGAGTTATTGGTGAAGGGGGGAAGCTTTTTGGCTGCTGCATCCGGGCTTTTCCCTGAGAAATTTTCGTTGCGCGTATTGTAGAATGCCGAACCGGTGAAGGTGTTTGTTCCGCTGCGCGTGATGGCATTGATTCCCGCACCGGTGAAATTCGACTGGCGAACATCGAAAGGAGAAACGACGATCTGGAACTCTTCGATCGCTTCAAGGCTGATCGGTGTTGTTCCTCCCTGACCACCCGGGGTTCCCGTTGCACCAAGGCCGAACATGTCGTTAAAGTTTGCTCCGTCGATCTGGATATTGTTGTAACGGTTATTACGACCGCCGGCGCTGTTCCCGACTCCTGTGAAATAGGGAGAAAGCTTGTAGTAATCCTGGAAGCTCCGGGAGATCGTGGGAAGCCGATCGATTTGTTCACGCACAACGTTCGTCGCAGCCCCCGTTCTCGATGCACTCATGACGGCACTGCGTTCGGCGGTGACGACAACCTCCCCCGTCTGGATTGCCTGCTCGGAAAGGACGATGTCCTGGCGAACATTCTGAGATAGTTGAAGGTAAATATCGGTCAGTTCCTGTTTGGCATAACCGACAAAGGATATGCTCAACGTGTAAGGTCCTCCAACGCGAAGGCCCGGGAGATTATAGGCTCCGTTATCTTGTGTCGTGGTTCCATAGATGGTGCCCGAAGGGACGTGGACGGCAACAACATTCGCACCCGGAAGGGCTTCGCCCGACCTGCTCCGCACTGACCCGCTGATCCCCGCCGCAGTAACCCCCTGGGCGAGAAGCTCGGTCGTTCCGGAAAGGAGCGATAGTACGGCCGCGAATGCAAACCATTTGGTAATGGCAAGCTTCATACAGACCTCCTTAATAGGATAGATAAGTGAGTAGGATTGAAAAGGCAAAGACGACGTCGATGATAGAAGAACAATGTCGTGCTGTAACGTTGAGGAGTTGCGGTGCAATTTTACCCAAGAAATGTCTTAAACACAAGCGAAAACGTTTTATGAATTTGTTAACGAATCGTTATTGTGTGGAAGTGTGAACCAAAAAAAAGGAGGTGACAATTTTTCATCGCTCGCTCGTTCATTCATGGGAATGTTTGTAACGACTTATTTTCGAACTCCTCTCTTTCGCTACAATTTTTTTTCAATCCTGACCATCAATCAGTTTTTTTATTTTAGATTCTCATGGCTCTTGCTCTGGGAGAACTTTCCTTCAATCTCTCTTCCCACACTTTCCAAATTCCTGATCGATGCAATTTCATCTCACCCAAAACAGATTTGATACGTCCGTGTGGGAACACGAACGAAACTAAGATAATGTTGAATTCATTAGCATTTTCCGCGCTCCTAACAAATTGAAACACAACAGGTTGTAGTGATGCTGATTTTAACCCCATTATTATTGGACTTTTTCAATTTTGTAGTTGACAGTGGTTATAAAAACCTTATATTTGTGGGTGTTTTGAAGATTGGTGGTACCGTAAGGGGCTATGGGAGTTGGCTGTAAGTGTACTTTAATCAATCACACTATCTCACAACTTTTTTCTGAAAGGGTACTTGTATGGGAAAACCAATGTCAAAGAGCCAGGTCGCTGCGCATCTAGCCAGCAGATTTGAGCTGAAGAAGAAGACCGCTGTCGCGATTCTCGAGGAAATGGCACATCTTTCCTATCGCGAAGCTGTCAATTCTTTCACACTACCCGGAATTGGGAAGCTCGTACTGGTCCAACGCAAGGCTCGCATTGGACGCAATCCGGCAACCGGAGAACAGATACAAATCCCAGCAAAGACGGTGGTAAAATTCCGCGTCGCCAAGGCAGCGAAAGAAGCCGTTTTGGGGATAAAGAAGTAAACCTCCGGAATATCTATTATTCCTGAATGTTTTCCAAAGCGTCGATGAGAGTCTCATCGGCGCTTTTGTTTTCAAGGAGTCTAGAACGCAACAATGACGGGAGGAAATGCGATGAAAAGAGCTCTGAATTTATTACGCTTTATGATGCAGCACAGTCCACGGAAATCAGACCTCAGGATTAGTGCGGAATTACTCAGAAAATAAGTCGGCTTTGTTTTTGAAACCTCAACAAATTTTCCTTTGTTTAGTAGATCCCTTATTTCCGGAAGAAAACATGAAGAATACGATCCTCCTGGCATTCTCTTTCATATTGGTCCTTTCCAGCTCTCTCCTGGGTCAGGACAAGGTTTTCACAACAGAAGACGGAATTCGGTACCGCGTTGAGACCGTGCTTGATAATCTCGAAATCCCCTGGTCAATTGCCTTTGATGGTGATGGAAACATGTATTTTACAGAACGACCGGGACGGCTCCAGTTGCTGAAGAAAGGGGAAAAGAAACCCCTCTTAATCGCCTCAATCAAAGAGGTCCGGCACAGGGGGGAGGGAGGATTGATGGGGTTGGCACTGCACCCCAACTTCAAGATCAACGGCTTTCTGTACGTGAGTTATACATTTGATTTCAGGAGGGGGCAATCGAACAAAGTAGTCCGGTTTAGGCTGGAAAATGGGACGCTGAACGATCAGAAGGAAATTCTTCAGTATTTGCCCGGATCTTCAGTTCATAATGGCTGCCGCCTTCGATTTGGCCCGGATGGGAAACTCTACATCACCACTGGAGACGCTGCCGAACGGAGTATTGCGCAGGATCTTGGCTCTCTCGGGGGGAAGATTCTCCGGGTCAATGATGATGGGTCGATTCCGGGTGACAACCCGAACCCCCAATCGCCCGTCTATGCATTCGGGTTCCGGAACCCTCAGGGGATAGACTGGCACCCAGTTTCCCGGGTCCTCTTTGAAACGGAGCACGGCCCCTCGGGGTTTGATGGACCCGGAGGCGGAGATGAAGTCAATATCGTGGAAGCGGGAAAAAATTATGGCTGGCCAATCATTCATCACCGGGAGACGCGATCGGGGATGGAATCACCGTTTCTCGAATACACTCCGGCGATCGCCCCTGCAAGCGGCGTCTTCTATAAGGGTACGGTCTTTCCCGGTTTCAATACCAATTATTTCTTCGGGGGGCTGCGTGGGCAGAGGATTCAGCGTCTGGTTGTGACGGAACAACCCCCTCACAGGCTCATTCAGCAGGAGGCGATGCTCCAGGGCGTATTTCGAAGAATCAGGGAGGTCACGACGGGTCCGGATGGGTATATCTATTTTTCAACCAGCAACCGCGACGGTCGCGCAACCCCCTTTGAGAACGACGACAGGATACTGCGTATCGTTCCCGCTCAATAGCCGAAGGCCTACTAACAAATGAATGCGACAGCATTCACCTCTTTGGATCTGAG
>JBBEBV010000055.1:0-1340 GCA_040882165.1 Bacteroidota bacterium | reverse complement strand
CGGCTGGCCGACGGGACAACCTTCATCTTTGAGGAGAGCGAAAAATCGACTCCGGCGGTACAACAGGCATTATGCGAATTGCTCGACGCCTCAAAGTCAGGAAAGTTCGAGTACAGGTTTGTGTTTCCCTTCACCACCGACATCGAGGGGCTTCGCAGACAGGAGGTGATCCCGGCTTGTCTTTATGACGAGATCAGACAGTTCGACCAGATCGAGATTCCTCCGCTACGGGAGCGCCCCGAGGATATTCCGGAGTTCGTGGAGTTTTT
This sequence comes from Bacteroidota bacterium, assembly GCA_040882165.1. Lineage (GTDB taxonomy): Bacteria > Bacteroidota > Ignavibacteria > UBA10030 > UBA10030 > UBA6688. The sequence continues at coordinate 1,071 of JBBEBV010000055.1, read as the reverse complement.
TGCCAATAGTGCTGCAAAGGAATTGGGACTGGACAATCTGATCATCGATTCCAATGCCCTCGAGCTGCTCACGCGACACCCCTGGCGGAGAAATGTTCAGGAGTTGAAGGAATGCGTGGAACGGAGCATCGTTTCTTCGGAGGACAAGCACGAATTCCGATTGCCGGCGGACCTTGTCAGTGAAGAGGTGGAGCTGAAGCGGGTCCTGGAGCGGATCGAGTCGGGTGTGGAGTTCGCTCTCGACAGTTCGATGGAAGTTATCGAGAAACGCATCCTCGAGCGCGTCCTGGGGAAGTTCCATTTCAACCAGAGCCGGGCGGCCCGCTTTCTGAGGATTACGGAAGATACTTTGCGTTACCGGATGAAAAAACTGGGCATTCCAACCGCCCACAGCCAATAGACTTTGTCGGATCGGAGAGATCGGAGGGAATAGGACGTTGCAGGTTGGGGGGAATCCCCAAGAGATCAAAGAGGGATTGTGAAAGGTATAAACGAAAAGCAGAGGACAAAGATCAGCATCGTGAGCCACCCGATCCGCATTCTGGTTTCGTCCAGCGGGGTTTCATCGGGTACTGACGGATGGTAGAGCTTGACGAAGTAGTAGGAGATCATAGCCCAGAGAAACCAGCCGCTCCAACTGTACTCAGCGAGAGGAATGATCTGGCCGGCCGGTTCATTGGAGAAGTAGGAGAGGGCGGTCCGGAGGACGGAATCGAGTACGGAGGGGACCCCGAGAAGGAGGAGGCCGATAAAGGCTCCCCGCGCGATCTTCCTGTGTGCGTCCCCAAACATGGTATAGATCAAATGTCCGCCGTCGAATTGTCCGATCGGAATGAGGTTCATCGCCGTCACGAATAATCCGAACCAGCCGACGACAAGAAACGGGTAGTGATACATTTCGGACATTGGCGGGACAAACTGCGTAGAGGGATCGGTAAAGAGTTGGGCAAAGAGTGAATAGAGTATGGTCGATCCAAATTCGAGGGGCAATCCTTGTGAGGTTGGGTCGCTGTTGAGAGCAAAATCGTAGTTTGGATGGATTGCCAGTATGGATTCCGGTCCGGGGAGGGA
>JBBEBV010000054.1:6191-7751 GCA_040882165.1 Bacteroidota bacterium | reverse complement strand
CCAGCTTCAACATTAAACGTTGAACTTGGAACTTTAAACTTATTTCAATTCACCGCGGTTGTCCCCAGCAAATAAATCGCACCTGTCGGTTGCGGCGATCCCCCCTTCGGTTCGAGCGTGATGGCGAATGCATCGAAGTCGCTCTTCGCCGCCACATCAAGGTTCATGACGTTGAAGTAACCCTCCTGCTCGCCTCTTACGGCAAACACACCGGAAGGGACTTTCTCTTCTTTCCTGATCACCCAGAGCTGATATTCCTTGCCGGTTGGGAGGATCGGAAGGTTGGCGACCTGGAAGAATGCGGTCTTCTTCACAGGGTCCCAAAGGATTTTTCCGTAACCGGCGGGACTCGCTTCCTGGCCGCTCATGATCACCATTTCGATCAGTGGCGCCTGGAGGATGTTCAACAACGCCTGTTGCTGCTCGAGTTCCGTTTTCAGTTCAACGATCCGCTGTTCCTGCTCTCCAACCGTGCTGATCAGATCGTTGGTATAGACTCCGAGGGCGACGACGATAAGAAGAGAAAGAAACGCAATCGCGTAACCGAACCATGGCCGTTGCGGTTGTGTCGTCGGTGCAAGCGCGGGTGTGACCGGTCCCCTCTTCTCTTCCCGTGTTTTCTCTCCACGCTTTTTCTCCTGTTCGCTTATACGCTTGCCGCTCGAAAGGCGCGACATCAGGCGGTCTTTTACCTTCTGATGCGGTTGTTCCTGCTGCAGGGTCAGGGGCAGCAACGCGGTCGCTTCACTTAAACGGGCAAGCTCCTTCGTGCAGATCACGCACCCTGTTGCCAGGTGGGCTTCGAATTGCTTCCGGTTGCCCGGGTTCAGCCGGCCGAACACATACGGAATACACAGATCGAGTTGCCTATGTCGCTCTTCCGGCTTTGTCATGATTTCCCCTCCTCTCCAACAATTTGTCGCAGTTTCTGAAGCCCTTTGCGCATTTTCGTCTTCACGGTGCCGAGAGGCAGCTTAAGCATTGCCGCAATTTCGGACTGGCTGTGTCCTTCATAGTAGCTGAGTTCGAGAATTTTCACTTCAAGGGAGGAAAGACTTTTCAACGCCTCGCGGACGGTCTCGGCGTATCCTTTGAGGACAACGAGATCGTGCGGGTTCGATGAACGGTTCGAGTCGGGGACCGTTTGCGACGCCTCAAGCCCGACCTCCTTTGTTTTCTTTTTGAAATTCCTTGAGCGAATCCGGTCGATCGACCGGTTGCGGCATATCGTCACGACCCAGGAATAGACTGAGCCACGCTCTGCCACATAGGTGTCCGCTTTCTCCCAGGCCTGCAGGAACACCTCTTGGATGGTTTCCTCCGCTTCATCACGGGAGGAGACAATGCGCAGTGCCAGCGGGAAGAGGATCGGCGCATAACGGTCGTAGAGCAGGGAGAGGGCCTTCTGGTCCCGGCGTTGGATCCGTATCAGCAGATCGAGATCCTGCTTGTGATGTTCACCCTCCCGCATAAGTATAGCGAGCAACCACATACGTACCTTCGATCATAATACGGAACTGGCAGGGAATCGGTTTGTCCGAAGAATCCCACTGTGGAACT
>JBBEBV010000054.1:0-6091 GCA_040882165.1 Bacteroidota bacterium | reverse complement strand
TGGGCCTCTTTATCCTTTCGCGGCAGGCAACTCCGGATCCACGAACAACACTTTCTCCCGTTCGATCGTCACCGTCCCCACGGGAGCGCCTTTCGGCTTGCGGACATATTTCTTGAGCGTCATGGCCACGGGGATATTCTTCGCTTTCTTCATCTTGCTGTAATAGGCAGCGACGCTTGCCGCCTGCTCCAACGCTTTTTTGCCCGGCTCCCCTTTCCCCGTCCCTGCGCGCAGAATCACATGGGATCCGCTCGATCCACGCGCGTGGAACCAATAATCGTTCGGCTTTGCATACTTTGTCGTGAGCAGGTCGTTGTTCTCGCTGCTCTTCCCGGCCCACACCTGAAAGCCGCCGTCGACGGTGAAGATCCGGAACGGCACCTCCTCTTTTTGTTTTTTCCCCCCGGCGCCGGTTCCCTTGAAACCGGCCTGTTCAAGCTCCCCACCGTGGGCTGAAAGAAACTCCCGAAGTTGCTCAAGCGTCTGGATCGGTGCGAGCTGGTCGCGGAGCCGGCGAAGAAGCTGCCAGTGTTCATCCAGCTCTTCCCGTCGTTCGATCTTATCCCCGACGGCGGCGCGCGCCTTTTTTGCTTTCTCGAAGTACCGTTCGGCGTTCCTGGCCGGAGAGAGTTTTGGCTCCAGGGGGATTACCACCGGTGCGCGGCCGGGCGCGAACACGTCCTCGATCTCGACCTCCTTCACCCCGTGGGGGATGCGATGGAGATTCATCATCAATAATTTGGCGAAGGTTTCATAGGTGGCAGCCCGTTCAAGCGCTTGTGTCTCCGATGCCATTTTCTGGAGCGTCCGTTCCGCACGCTCAAGGTGAGATTCGAGAAACCGGACCAGGGCTTCCTGTTCCTGGAAGAACGATTTCTGTTTCCTGGATCTTCCAATGAAGAAACGAATGGCGTCATGGATCGAGTCGAAGAGCTCTTCCGCATGACCCCGCATATGGAGGAGTGGGATGGGAGCGAACAAAACTGGTGTCCCGTTATCGCTGTAGACTCTCGGCGCAGGTTTGCCGTCAAGCTCATGAAAAAGTTCGCGGCTCGCGAAATGCAACCGTTCAATCTCCTCCATACGAAGCTCGCCGACCACCCGCGCCCGATCCATCTCCGCCCTGGCGCAGAGTTCAAGGATCAACACCGGTCCGAAAAGGGGGAAGACCTGTTTCAGCGCGGCGGAGAGCAGCACCATCCCGTTTGTCTGCAGGCGGGATTGAAGCTCTTCCGCATGCACGGGAGTGGGCGTTTCCCTATGTGCCCGCGTCGGAGGAGCCGTTGATTCCTCTTTCGATCGCAGAAAGCTATCAAGAATCTTCCCATGCGGGTCTGCCAGAAGGACATTGGCTCTGGATCCGAACAGCTGGATCAGGAGCATGGAGTCGTCCTCGAGTGTCAACCGGATCTCGCGGTCAGCGGGGGCGATCTGGGTGGAGCGGACCTGCTTTCCCCGCGCGCCCTGAAGTACGTCCACCGAGTTCTTCCTTGCCCGCGAGAGGTCGGCGCGCACGTAAAGAAAATTTGCCGAAGGTTCACAAGAAATCAGGAGCGTCCGGTTCGATGCCCGGTCCCCAAACGTTATCAGGAGTTCATTGCTGTTCTGGCAATAAAGTTCCTCCAGGGGAAGGCCGGAGCATTGACGATCCAGATCGAGGGCGATATGTCGCAGCGTGTAGTAGTTGGCGATCATGGTTATCCACAGACCGGCAAAAGGTTGAGAAATTTCACGGCAAAATCAATTTTCCGGCGGCGGAATGTGGATAAGTCAGGCTCAACATTCATCCGAACTTTCCCTTGCTGCCGCCTCAAAATTTGCGTAAATTCTTGTCCCACTGCGAAACTAAAGAGGAAGACACTTGATCGTAAGTATGACCGGGTACGGCCGCGGGGAGATTTCCCGCGGGGGCGTCACCGCAACGGTTGAGGTGCGCGGCGTTAATAACAGGTTTCTCGATGTGACGGCCCGCATGCCGCGGTCGCTCTCTCAACGCGAGAAGGATGTCAAAGAGATCGTCCGGACCTTTGTCAGTCGTGGTGGCCTGACGGTTGCCGTCACGTTGGAGGAGGAGAACGACGGCGCCGTTCCGATGACCGTCAACAAATCCGCCGCCCGCTCCTACGCCAGGCTCCTGAACGACTTGCGCAAGGCGGCAAAAATTCGCGAGCAGGTGCGGCTCGAACACCTCCTGAAATTCTCGGAGGTCTTCGAGGTCAGTCGCGAAGAAGAAACGGATGAGCGGGTCTGGAGTGTTGTCGAAGAGGCGCTGCGCCTGGCGCTGGAGGATTTCAACGTGATGCGCACCAAGGAGGGGGGGCAGCTGGCCGGAGATCTTGAGCGGCGCGTTCGCTGGATGAATGAAACGATCGTGACGATTGAACGACTTTCAAAGGAGCGCATCCCGGAAGAGCGCCAGAAATTAAACGAGCGGATCGGCCAGCTGCTGGAGGACAAAAGTGTCATCGACCAGAACCGGATGGAGCTCGAGATTGCGCTGCTTGCCGACAAGCTGGACGTGACCGAGGAATGTGTCCGTTTCCGAAGCCATAACAAGTTCTTCCTGGAGGCCATGGCGGGAAAGGAAATGGCCGGGCGGAAGCTGAACTTTCTCGTGCAGGAAATCAACCGCGAGGTGAATACCATCGGTTCCAAGACCAACGATACCGAGATCGCACATCTTGTGGTGAAAATGAAGGAAGAGCTGGAGAAGGTCCGGGAGCAGTTGCAGAACATTGAATAATTAAAGTTGCGCAAGCGCTGTTTTTTCGCCACAAAGTCGCTAAAACACTAAGAATGAATTTCAGGTTCTTTTTCCTTTACTTTCTTTGTGACTTCGTGTCTCCGTGGCAAAGTGTGGTGAACGAGCCAACGTGAACCGCGGAAAGCTCATTGTCGTCTCTGCCCCGAGCGGCGCCGGGAAAACAACCATCGTCAGAACCATGATGGCCAGGTACCCCTCGATGCTCTTCTCCGTCTCGGCGACGACACGACCGCAACGGGGGGCGGAAGTAAATGGCAAGGATTATTTCTTCCTCACGAAGGAAGAGTTTGACGGGCGGGTCAAGGCCGGTGAGTTGGTGGAGTGGGAAGAAATTTACGGAAATTATTACGGGACGCTCAAAAGCGAAGTAGACCGCGCCCTGCACAACGGCAAGATCATGATGTTCGACATCGATGTCAAAGGGGGACTGTCCATTAAGAAACACTACCCGGATGACACGGTGCTGATTTTTATCAAACCCCCCAGCGTGGAAGCCTTGCACCGGCGCCTGCTGGACCGCAAGACCGAGGATGAAGCAACCGTCGCACGCAGGATGACCCGCGTGCCGATGGAGCTGGAAAAGGGAAACGAATTTCAATACCAGGTGGTGAACGAAGACCTGAAGACCGCCCTGGCGGCAGTTGAGGCGATTCTCACCACACACACGAATGTAGAAGCCATCCATTCATCATCACCGTAGCCTAGAGGAGAACGACCTGTGGCGATTAAAACCGTCGATATCGAAAAAATTTCCAACTCTGCAGCCAACATCTATGAGGCAATCACCATTGCCTCGAAGAGAGCCCGGCAACTCCACACCGAAATGAGGATCGAGTTCGAACAGCGAAAAGCCACGCTCGAACAGATCACCGGGGTCACCGAGACGGAGGAGGAAGTGGAGACCGCGGCGAACCCGGATCAGCTCAAGATCAGCCTGGAGTTTGAAACACGCCCGAAACCGACCGAAGTGGCGATGCAGGAAACGACCGATCGCAGGCTCGACTGGCGTTACAAAGTAGTGGAAGATCCGGCCGCCCCGAAGGGCGACGCGTAAGAGAGGCGACCCGTGCTGCGCGGGAAACACATAGTGCTGGGGGTAACGGGAGGTATCGCCGCCTACAAGTCGTGCTATCTCCTGCGTGAACTGCAACGGGAAGGCGCGACGGTCCGGGTGGTGATGACCGACGCGGCCGCCAGGTTCGTCACGCCGCTCACCTTCTCCGCACTCTCCGGCCAGGAGGTCTACACGGACCTCTGGACCGTGAACCAGTCGACCGGCTCCAACATCGGCACGCAGCATGTCGATCTTGCCAACTGGGCCGACGCGTTACTGATCGCGCCCGCATCAGCCAACACCATTGCCAAGCTCACCGTCGGACTTTCCGACAACCTTCTGACCATCGTTACCCTGGCAACCCGCCGTCCTGTCATCCTGGCCCCGACCATGGATGCCGATATGTACCTCAACGAGATTACGCAACAGAACCTTGCGACCCTCCGCGCACGCGGCTATGCCGTGATCCCCGCCGGGGAAGGGGAGCATGCAAGCGGCTTAAAAGGGCCGGGTCGACTGCCGGAAATCGATGTCATCATCCGGTTTGTGGCGGGCGTTTTGGATAAGACGTTTCTCGACCTTACCGCAAAAAAAATTCTTGTTACCGCAGGACCGACCTACGAATCGATCGACCCCGTCCGCTTTATCGGCAACCGCTCATCGGGGAAAATGGGGTTTGCGATCGCGCAGGCGGCCGCGTTGCGGGGGGCCGAAGTGACACTGGTCGCCGGTCCCGTCCAGCTCGAAACGCCGCGCAACGTGAAGCGGATCAATGTCGAATCCGCAGAACAGATGCAGAAAGCCGTCTCCGCTGAAGCGAAAAAAGCTGACGCGGTGGTCATGGCTGCTGCCGTTGCGGACTTCACCCCTCAGGCCCCCTCGCGGGCCAAGATCAAGAAAGATGTGCAAAGCAAGAAACTCGACCTGCATCTCACCGCCACACCCGACATCCTCGGCACACTGGGAGGAAAGAAGAACGGCACCGTCCTCGTCGGCTTTGCTCTCGAGACTGAGAACGAATTGACCCATGCGAAGGAAAAGCTGAAGAGCAAAAACCTGGACCTGATCGTTCTCAATTCCCTGGCGGATGAAGGAGCAGGATTCGGCGTCGATACGAACGTCGTCACCATCATCGAACGGAACGGTCATGCCAAAAAGCTGAAGAAGATGGCGAAGTTCGACGTGGCGAATGAAATTCTGAATCGTGTGAAGAACCTGCTCCAGCGCGTTGCTGAATAAAGAATGCCACGAAGGACACGAAGGGCACGAAGAACAACATAAAATGTGAAACGCTTTTCAAAACATTTTTTCCAAACCCTCCGTATCTTAGTAATTTCGTGACAAATAAAACAAGACGCTCACCATACCCCGGCGCCTTGACTCTCTTTTTTGACAATCCATCGCATACCCCGGCATGCCCGACACCAACGACGAACTCCGGCAGCTTCTCACCAATATTGAGACAATACTGAAAGAGGAGCGTGAGCTCTTCGGCGAGTATCTCTCGACGGACCCCGTCAGCCGGCAGGATGGGAGTGCTTCTCATCCCACTTCATCATCAGCACCATCAACCGATCCCATGTCCCCAAAGAAAAAAACGGCGGCCCCCCATGGTGTCAAAGAGGAGATCGACCTTTTTGGAAAACCCGTTATCGTGAAGGAAGGCGAAACGTCGGTTCGTACTAACCTCCTCCCGTACCCGGATGAGCCGTGGACCAAGGCAAAAACTCTTGCCGAACTGAATGAAATGATCTGCACCTGCATGAAGTGCCCGCTGGGACAGACACGGACCAAATTCGTGTTCGGCGTCGGGAATCCGGACGCAGACGTGGTAGTCGTGGGGGAGGCGCCGGGGGCGGATGAAGATGCGAAGGGAGAGCCGTTTGTGGGACGGGCCGGACAATTGCTCAACAAGATACTGGAGGCGATCCACTTCAAGCGGGAAGAGGTGTTCATCTGCAATATTCTCAAATGCAGGCCGCCGAACAACCGCGACCCATTGGCGGAGGAGGTCGATTCCTGCGAGCCACATCTCTGGAAGCAACTGGAGATACTCAAGCCGAAAATGATCCTCTGTCTCGGACGTATTGCCGGACAGACTCTCCTCCGCACGACGGAGACACTCGGCTCCCTTCGCGGCAGAGTGCACGACTACCGCGGCATCCCGCTGATGGTGACGTATCACCCGGCGGCCTTGCTGAGGAACCCGAATTGGAAGAGGCCCGCCTGGGAAGATGTGCAACAGTTCAGAAAGCTCTATGATGAAATGAAGA
>JBBEBV010000053.1:0-1352 GCA_040882165.1 Bacteroidota bacterium | reverse complement strand
TCGTCGTCCCGCTGGAACAACTCACCGGCACAATACGGACATGTTTCGGCGTGATCCGCTTTCAACTGGTGCGGATTGTAGATGCGCCCGCACGAACTGCATGTCTTTCGTTCGGAGAGCCGGCGGATGATTTCGTCATGCTCCACGCGAAGGCTGATGATACCGTCGAGGGTGATACCAAGTTGTTTGAACATCTCATCCAGAGCTCTGGCCTGTTTCACCGTACGGGGAAAGCCATCCAGGATGAATCCGTTCTTCGCCCGCTCCGACTCGAGTACTTCGTGGATGAGTCCGATCATGACTTCATCGGGGACGAGGTTTCCCTCGTCCATAAATTCCTTTGCCTTCACACCGAGCGGGGTTTTGTTGGCGACTGCGGCGCGGAGAAGATCGCCCGTGGAGATGTGGGCGCTGTCGAATTCATTCGAGAGGAGTTTTGCCTGCGTTCCCTTCCCGGATCCCGGGGGTCCAAACAAAATAATGCGCATGCGGTATGGTTCCTACATCGTTAGTCGACGACATGTCGAGTGAAATGATTGCTCGGGGGACCTGGATCAAACGACCTGGGGCGTTGGATTGAGTCTTGCAGAGCTTTCTGAAGAGTGAGTGTTTTTGGTACGGCGTTGCGTTGCTGCTTTGTCCTGTACGGCAAGTTGCCCGCACGCGGCCTCGATATCCTCTCCGGCGCTGCTGCGGACCATCACCGTCACATCGGATTTGCGGAGCGATTCGACAAAAGCCTCCATCATGGGCCCCGGGGTCGGCTTCAGGGTCTTCGCGAACCCCGAGGGATGCACAAAATCGATGGGATGGAACGGTATGATATTGACCTTGCATGGGACACGGTGGGAAAGCTTGACGATCTTCTGAACATCCCCCTTCGTATCGTTGAACCCCTCGAACAGAATATACTCCAGCGTCGGCCTGATGCGCGTCTTCTGATAATAATATTCCAGGGACTCGATCAATTCTTCCACGCTGAACTTTTTCGTGATCGGCATCAGCTCCGTCCGCTTCACGTTGTCGAGAGAATGGAGCGAGAGGGCGAGCTTCACCTTCCTCCCTTCGTCAGCCATCCTGCGGATCTTGTCCGCGTACCCGGCTGTCGAGATCGTGATGTGTCCGGTTCCGATGTTCAGCGAGTTGTCATCCGTGATAATCGCCGCTGATTTCATCACATTCTCATAATTGAGCATCGGCTCCCCCATCCCCATATACACGAGGTTGGATATGCGGCGGCCTGCATGGCGCTGGGCCTGGATGACCTGGTCGACAATCTCTCCTGCCGTGAGGTTACGGAGAAAGCCCATCGTTCCCGTCGCGCAGAACTTGCAGTCGAGGGGACAGCCGAC
>JBBEBV010000052.1:6327-7818 GCA_040882165.1 Bacteroidota bacterium | reverse complement strand
GTTCGAGGAGAAGAACAGAGCGTCCCCGTTTGCCCGCCTCGATGGCGCACATCAAGCCTGCAGCGCCTGCACCAATGATAATAACGTCGTAGTTCATGGTTGATCCGGTTTCGCCGCGACCAATATCGAACAAAAATCCCTCGCCTTCAATTGCAAAACCGCAAACTAATCGGTACACTCAATTCCAATCCCCATCAATCGTTCGGCGAATGATCATGAAGCGCGCTCTTTTGTTGTTCATGCTGTGTGCGGCACTCACATCGGCCCTCAGTCAGGGGAAGACCCTGATTCTCATTGAGACCGAACTTGGGACGATGGAAGTAGGCCTTGATAGCGCACGCGCACCCCGCTCGGTGACGAATTTTCTGAAATATGTGGATGGAAACTTCTACAACGGCGGCCTCTTTCACCGTTCTGTCACGATGAAGAACCAGCCCAACGATTCGATCAAAATCGAGGTGATCCAGGCCGGCATCAACCCGGAACGGGAGAAGGCGGCCTATCCAGCCATCGAGATCGAGCGAACGAGCGAGACGGGAATCCTTCACAAGGATGGCACCGTTTCGATGGCGCGGCTCGGCCCCAACAGCGGGACGTGGCACTTCTTCATCTGTGTCAACGAGCAACCGGAACTCGATTTCGGCGGAAAGAGGAACCCGGACGGGCAGGGCTTCGCCGCGTTCGGACGTGTTGTGCTGGGCATGGACGTCGTGCGAAAAATCCAGGCCTCCCCGGCTGAAGGGCAACGGCTCACCCCGCCGATCCGCATTTTCTCTCTACGAAGAAAGTAGCGGCCGGCTGCATGTCGAACAGCATTACGCTCATCAACCATGCAACCGTTCTCCTTCGCCTGGGTTCCGTCAACGTGCTCACGGACCCGGTGTATTCGCGCACCGTCTCCTTCATTCTCCCGCGCCTTCAGAAGCCCGGTGTCCCGTTCGATGCGCTTCCCCCCATTGATGCGGTCCTCATCTCCCATAATCACTACGATCATCTGAACCTCAGGACCCTCCGTCGGATCCGGAAGTCGTTTTCCCCTGTTGGAATTTTTCCCCGCGGCGTGGGGCACTACGGCCGCCGTGTCGGGTTCACCAATGTCGTTGAGCTGGATTGGGGGGGAAGTTTTTCGGAGAACGGTTTGACCATCACATGCGTCCCGGCAAGACATTTCAGCGGGAGAATGGCTTGGGACCGAAACCGGTCATTGTTTTGCGGGTACGTCATCCAGGCGAACGGTCTCACGGTCTATTTCGCTGGCGACTCCGGTTACGCACCGTTCTTTCAGGAATTGGGAAGACTCTTTTCCATCGACGTTGCACTTTTGCCGATTGGGGCTTATCGACCGAGGCAGTGGTTCAAAACAATCCACATGACTCCGGGCGAGGCGGTGCAGGCATTCCTCGATCTGCGGGCAAAGCACTTCGTGCCGATCCATTGGGGAACCTTCAAGATCAGCGATGAGCCGATGTCCGAGCCCCCCATCCTGCTCCG
>JBBEBV010000052.1:2560-6227 GCA_040882165.1 Bacteroidota bacterium | reverse complement strand
CAGTTTCAGGTGTTTGCCCTCGACGCGCGGAATCACGGCCGATCTCCTCACGATGATGCATTCGATTATGCGGTTATGGCGGAAGACGTCCGGGAGTTCATCGAGGAACACCATCTTCCGCCCGTTTCCATCATCGGCCACTCCATGGGGGGCAAAACCGCCATGGTTCTTGCTCTTCAGCACCCCGAACTGGTCCGGAAACTCGTCGTTGTCGACATTGCTCCCAGGGAGTACCCCCATTTGCATGATGAAATTTTTGAGGCGTTAACTTCCCTCGACCTTTCCCATTATTCCTCGCGCAATGAAATCGGGCAGGCCCTTGCAATCAAAATCCCCAGCTTGACAACGAGACAATTCCTGATGAAGAACCTCGCCCGGGAGGACAACGGGGGATTCCGCTGGAAAATGAACCTACCGGCTCTCCAGGGAAACTACGACAGGATTGCCGAAGAAATCTCCTCGAATCGGCCATTTGGGAATCCGGCCCTGTTTGTCATCAGCGAGCAATCGGGGTACGTTCAGGATGAAGATATCCCCCGGATCCGTGAGCTCTTTCCGCATTCGGTGTTTGTCGGTTTGAACGCGGGGCATTGGATTCATGCGGAAGCGCCGGCTGAATTTGCTCGTATCGTTACCGTGTTCCTCGAGAGTTAGGGTCACCTCTCGGAAATACCAAGAAAGGAAGGCCCACGAATCCACACGAATCGTCACGAGAGACGGTCTCAAGGAACAACCTGTAAACCTGTTCGTGTCAGGCTCAACCTTGAGCTTCAATTATCCGCGTCGATTTTTCGGTGGAGGTGGAATCGGTCGAATGGTATCTTTGTTCCGTGAAAAATGGAATGACGAACAAAGAAAAGAATCCACGCATGGTGGAATCGCATGGACGCACCTCCTCCCCGTTACACCGTTGCCGTTTTCCCCCTTTCATGTTCCATCTTTTTCTCGTTTATTGAGCGCCATCATCAAACACCACCATTCTCATACTTGTTGTCCGGAGGGTCCTATGAAACGCTGTTCCCCCTGCTTTCTTGTACTGCTTCTCTTCTTTTCATCCCAGCAACTGTCAGCCCAATCAACGCCCTTCCTCAGTGACGAAGAGATACGGATGCTTTCAAACGAAATCTCGGGCGACCGCGCATTCGAGCATATCCGCGTCCTCACCCGCTGGCACCGGAACTCCGGTATGGAAGGGTATTTCAAGGCGGCAGACTACGTTGTCGAGACGGCGAAGGAAGCGGGACTGGAAGATGTGAGGTTTATCGAACAACCGCTTCCGGGAGCAAACTATACCGCGCGCGTGGGTGAACTTTGGATAGTGGAACCCGTTCCCATCAAGCTCGCCGACATCGGTGACCATGCCGTGTATCTTGCCGACAACAGTCATTCAGCGGACGTTACCGCAGAGCTCGTTTGGATTGCCGACGCATCACAGGCAGCCGTCGAGAAGGTTGATGTCAAGGGAAAGATTGTCCTGACCAGCGGCTCGACGTTTGCCGCCGTCCAACGCGCCGTGTGGGGTAAGGGGGCGCTGGGGGTCGTGAGTTATCAGCTTTCCGAGGGACGAAGCATGCTCGATTTCCCCGACCAGATCGCGTGGGGATTTGTTCCCATGCCGCCGGAAGGAAAAGCCGGGACGTTTGCCTTCATGCTCACGCCCCGGAAAGGCGAAGCGCTCCGCCGGATGCTTGAGACCGGGACAGAGCAGGATTTCTTCGCGACCGGCAGGAAAGTCAAAGGAGGCCGTGTGGTCGTGAAAGCGAAAGTCGAGACAGAAATCGGAAAGGCACCCGGACGGACCGGATTTGTCGAAGGATGGATTCGTGGTTCGAAATACCACGACCAGCAGATCATCGTCACGGCCCACCTCCAGGAAGAGCAGGGTTCCGCCAACGACGATGGGAGCGGCTGCGGGAATTTGCTCGAGCTTGCCCGTGCCCTGAACAAGCTCATCAAGGAGGGGAAACTCAAGCGCCCCTTGCGCGATATCCGCTTCTGGTGGACGGACGAGATTTATTCCGAATACCGCTATTTCCAGGACCACCCGGACGATGTCAGGAATTATCTTGCGAACATTCACCAGGATATGACCGGGGCGAATCAGGCGACGGGGAGCCGCGTGCAACACCTTATCTTTTCTCCCCACTCACGCACCTCGTACCTTGACGCACTCTTTGAGAGTATCGGCACCTTCGTGATCCAGACGAACAACGGGTATCTCTCCGCCAGCCGTCAAGGGGGATTCCCGCGGCCGTATACGCGCCCGATGTACGCAACGCGCGGCACGCGCCAGGGATACACGGCGCAGTTCGTCCCATACTTCGGTTCATCGGACCACATGTGCTTTGTAGAAGGAGCCATCGGTGTTCCGGCAGTCGGGATGATCAACTGGGATGACGATTACATTCATTCCTCCGACGATGACCTGTGGCAGATCGATGCGACACAGCTCAAGCGAAACAATTTCATCATCGGCGGGATGGCCACTTTCCTCGCGTTCGCCGAAGCGGACCGCATTCCTACGATTGTCGGCGAAACGTATGCCCAAGGGCTGAAACGCCTCGCCAATGATATGAAGATGGCGATGCAGATGATCCAGGAGGGAAAAGGGAAAGGGGACGTTGCGTGGAAAGAAGCGACAATAATGGTCGAGCAGGGGATCGTGCGGGAACTCCGCGCGGTACGTTCTGCACAGGCGTTTGGACGCGGCGATAAGGCCGCGGGGCAGACCATCGACGAATTCTCCGACCGGGTGAAGAGGAAAGAAAGCGAGTTGATGGCAGATTTACGCTCGTATTACAAACGGGTGAATGGGAGCGATCCGAAATCGGTGAAGCTTACCTCCGAAGAACAAGAGGCCTCGAAAAAGGTCCCCGCGAATGTTGCCTCCCTGACCGATTACTTTGGTAAACGGAACGTCGGGGCGCCACCGACAAGTCTTCACGGCCTGATGCGGGCCGAGGTCCTCAACTATGTCGACGGGAAACGAAGTTACTATGACATTTACAAGGGTGTTTTCGCCCAGGCAAACGCGGCCGGCTCATGGTATTACGGGACAGTCTCGCTCGGCGATGTGGTAAAGACGCTTGACGCCGCTGTGAATGCAGGAGGGCTGACAGCAAAGTAGCATGACCGAAACAAAGGACGGTTCTTTCACTCCCCGGGTGGCGATTGCGCTCGCCATAACCATTCTGTTCTGGGCCTCCGCGTTTGTCGCGATCCGGGCCAGCCTCGCCTCGTACACGCCCGAGGAGATGGCCACATTTCGCTTTATTATCGCCTCCGCGACGCTCGTCGGGATCGCGGTTTGGAAGGGAATCCGCAAGCCGGAACTCCGGGACATTCCGGGCTTCCTGGCCATGGGATTCCTTTCCGTCCCAATGTACCACGTGCTCCTGAACTACGGAGAATTAACCGTGACCGCGGGATCGGCGAGCTTCATCATCAACACCACCCCGATCTTCACAGCCCTCCTCGCCACGCTCTTTCTGAAAGAACATCTTGGCGTACGCGGGTGGATCGGCATTGGTGTGAGTATCATCGGCGCGCTGCTGCTGATGCTGGGAGAAGGGGGCGCCCTGCATCTTGAGACGGGCGCGGTCCTGATACTGATTGCCGCGGTCGGCAACAGTGTCTATTTTGTCCTGCTGAGACCCTTCCTCCGGCG
>JBBEBV010000052.1:0-2460 GCA_040882165.1 Bacteroidota bacterium | reverse complement strand
TTCGTCATCCTGATCGGTTGGATCTGGTTGGGAGAACTCCCGGCCCTCCTTTCCATCGCCGGCGGCGTCGTAGCCCTCACCGGCGTCGTCATCGTCAACACCCGGAGAAAATAAATGCATTCGGAAGAGTACCCTCAAGGAAAGCCTGAAGAATCGCTGGACCCCGAGGATTGGGACGGCATGAAGAAACTCGGCCACCGTATGGTCGATGAAATGGTGGAATATCTTCGGACAGTCCGCGAACGTCCCGTTTGGGTCGAACCCCCGCCGGATGTGCAACAGCAGTTCCGGGCTCCTCTTCCTTCAGCCCCCCAATCGCCGGAGAAGGTGTATGATGATTTTCGCACCCTTGTCCTACCCTACCCCACCGGGAATATTCACCCGCGGTTTTGGGGATGGGTCAAGGGAACGGGAACGCCTCTCGGCATGCTGGCCGAGATGCTGGCGGCAGGCGTCAACCCGAACGCATGGGGAGCCAACCACATCGCAACTCATGTCGAAACGCAGGTCCTTGCCTGGTGCAAGGAGATGCTCGGCTATCCCCCGGAAGCAAGCGGACTCCTGGTCAGCGGTTGCTCCATGGCAAACCTTGTGTGTCTCGCGGTTGCCCGCAATGAAAAAGCCGGTTACGATGTGGCCCAGGAGGGAATCCGTCCGGAGGCTGCGCGGTTGACATTTTACGGTTCGGTGGAAATGCACAACTCGATTCAGAAGGCCATTGAGCTCATGGGATTGGGACGAAGTGCGTTGCGAACAATCGCGGTGGATGCGGACTACCGGATCGACCTTGACTCGTTGCGGACCCGCATCGCGCGGGACCGGGCGGAAGGCTTCCGTCCCGCTTGCGTCATCGGTAATGCCGGGACGGTCAATACCGGTGCCATCGACGATCTCGCGTCCCTTGCGGAAATTTGCAGGAAGGAAGATCTCTGGTTTCATGTGGACGGGGCATTCGGAGCCTTTGCGGCACTTGTCCCATCGATCAAACCCATGCTTGCCGGCATGGAGCAGGCCGACTCGCTGGCAACCGACATGCACAAATGGATGTATATGCCATACGAAGTGGGGGTGGCCTTTGTGCGGGATGCCGAAGCTCACCACTCTACATTTTCCGTTCCCGGGGCTTACCTGACGCGTGCGGAGCGGGGCTTCTCACACAGTCCCATGCCGTTCAACGAGTATGGCATTCAACTCTCACGCGGCTTCCGTGCCTTGAAGGTGTGGATGTCCCTGAAAGAACACGGGGTGGAGAAATACGGCAGGCTGATCGGGCAAAACATCGACCAGGCGGCGTACCTCGTTTCGCTCATCACTGCCTCCCCCGAGCTCGAACTGCTCGCCCCGGCCCCGTTGAATATTGTCTGTTTTCGCTTTGTGAAACCGGGGGTTCCGGACGATGTCCTGAACCGGGTCAACGCTGCAATCCTCCTGCATCTTCAGGAGAGCGGTTTTGCGGTCCCTTCATCGACGATATTGAACGGGCGTTACGCCTTGCGCGTGGCCAATGTCAATCACCGGAGCCGGCGTGAGGACTTCGTCCTTCTTGTTGAAGAGGTGGTAAAAGCGGGAAATGTCTTCATTGCGGAGAAAGAACAACCTTTGAAGGAACACAGGAATCACAAAGTTCCTTGAAGTTTTTTCTTTGTGCCTTTTACAATCTCTTGCGGCCAGGTCATTCTTGAGAGGTATTTTAGATTCCCCTGCATGTAATCACCATTCTTCCTATCTTCACGGTTGATATTCACACCCCGGAGGGCCCTTCCTATGCAACGATTTTTTCCCTTCACGACCACCGCGTCACAGCGAGTGAGAATCTTGTTTTTCCTTCTCCTCCTCTCCCTTTTCTCGCTTGCACAGGCACAGCACACTCCATTCGAATCGGCCATCGCGCGGTTCGAGGCAAAGCTTGCCACCGATGTTGCCAACGACAGCTTAGGAGCGATAACGGCGGGGGTCTTTGTCGGGAACACCGTGGTCTGGAAGAAAGGGTTCGGTTGG
Organism: Bacteroidota bacterium; assembly: GCA_040882165.1. Taxonomy (GTDB): domain Bacteria; phylum Bacteroidota; class Ignavibacteria; order UBA10030; family UBA10030; genus UBA6688. Next base: position 462 of record JBBEBV010000052.1, on the reverse strand, counting down.
GCCGATCCCCAGCGCCAGGTTCCAGCCGACGGTGAGACGATCTACCGCATCGGTTCAATCTCCAAGTCGATGACGGCCGTCCTGATGATGCAGATGATCAAGAAGGGGTACTTCTCCCTCGACGATCCGGTCGAACGCTTCCTCCCTGAAATCAAACTTCTTCAACTCCCCGCGGGCTCGAAACCGGTCACGTTCCGCCTTCTCGCCACACACACGGCGGGATTCGCACAGGAACCCGATCTTCCCGACGCCGCCGCAGGGCCGATTGAAACATGGGAGCAAAAAATCATTGCCTCGATTCCGACCATTACCTTTGTGGCGAAGCCCGGAGAGAAATATTCTTATTCGAATATCGGGTACGGAGTCCTCGGCCTTGCAGTATCGCGCGCAGCCAGGCGCCCTTTTATGGATCTGATGCAGGAGTTCTTGTTCACACCCCTCGGTATGAGCAGCTCGGCCTTT
>JBBEBV010000051.1:0-1354 GCA_040882165.1 Bacteroidota bacterium | reverse complement strand
CCCTCACCAAAGGAGCGATTCGGATGTTCAGCTTTTCGTTATTAACAATTCTTGTACTCTCAGCCGCCTCTCTGGAAAATTCACACACCAGGGGACCACAAATTACCATTGCGATTGAGAGTAAGTCTTCAGATGCTGCACGTTGTGTGACTGAATGTTTATAAAGTAATCAATAGGATTATCACAAGGAGGAGTCGCCATGCGTCTCATTGTTGGTAGTTTGTCCTTACTGCTTTTGTTTTCGTCCCTCACGGCCCAGATTTCTGTCCCTCAGGACACGGTACAGAAGCTTCTTACGGTCGGCAATCCTATTCGTATCTACGGAAGCACGAGCGCTGAGTCATCCGTGGACGTAGGTCTGAAGGGCGCAAACCGTGTGTACGATTTCAGCTCGGTGGGTTTCGTGTTGTTTAAGGTTGACACCGTGCGGCAAGTTTCTTCGATACCCTACCTTGCCTCACGGTTCCCGGCAGAAGCGTTCGCACTTACGTTCTCCGATGAAGAAGACGAGAAGAACCACGGGTTGTTGATTTTCCAGGGGAACGAGCTCAACACGCCGGGAGATTACGAAGAGTACAATGCCGATTCATTGAAGGTCACCCACAATAACCCGTTTGAACTGTTCCTTAAATTTCCCGTTACCTACGGCGACTCCATAGCGAGGACTTCTACCATCACCGACTCGCTTTTTGTTCGCGGTTCTTTAGACTCCACTGAGGCTCACGTCATCCCGACCTATTACGTTGTGGACGGATGGGGAACACTGAAGCTTCCCGGGGGCGAGGAGCATCCGTGCCTCCGTCTGAGATGGTATGAGGAACTCCCCGATGGCACCCCACCCGACTACCATTACATGAGCTTTCGGTACATTACGAATAACGGCATCATCCTGCACATCGAGACAACGAACGACCAACCAATCGAGGGACAAGTCAGACTTGATGGAACCGTGCTGCAATTCCGCAATTCCCAAGCGACGGTCGTAAGCGTTTCAAAGGACGACAATTCGCCAACGGAGTTTTCGCTATCTCACAATTACCCCAATCCGTTTAATCCGGCAACTACAATTTCCTTTTCTCTTGCAACAAAGTCTCTCGTCTCACTGAGGATATTCGATATCTTGGGTCGTGAAGTTGCGGTTCTCATCTCCGATATCTTGCCCGCTGGGACACACTCCAGACAATGGAACGCTGAACGTGTATCAAGCGGCGTCTATTTCTATCGTTTGCAAGCGGGAACATTTTCCGAAACGAAGAAACTCCTCCTTATCCGATGAACGGGCAATTGCAACTAACAGAACCTATATTGAATTCGAAAGGTCGGGAGATTCACGGGAAGATCCTGTGAGCCGTAC
>JBBEBV010000050.1:0-1355 GCA_040882165.1 Bacteroidota bacterium | reverse complement strand
AAAATCAACTCCGTTGCTGAAAAGCTGACGGCTCTTCCGGGCGTCACGGAGGTGTACTCCGTTGCTGGGAAATATGACCTTGCGGCAATTATCCGCGCGAAGGAAAACGATGAGCTTGCCTCAGTAGTGACAGAGCACATCCGCCGCGTGGAAGGAATCGAAAAATCCGAGACGCTGATCGCCTTCCGCGTCTTTTCACGGTACGATCTGGAGATGGCGTTTTCGATTGGAATGGAAGGGGCAACGAAAAACGAAAAATGAAAAACAAAGAAAGCAGACGACAGATTGCAGATGGCAGACTTCTGACCTCTGACCTTTGACTTCTGACTTCTGAACGCTGAAAGACCTCGGGCAACAACAGCAATGACTCTTGAACAACTTGGCTGGCATCCTTTCTTTGAAGCGCATGCGGCGCCGTTTCGTGAAGAAGGACTCGCGGTTGCGCGGGTGGCGATACCGCATCGGGACCGGTATGTCCTGTACACCGATAAGGCCGAACTGTCGGGTGAAGTGACGGGAAAGTTCCGGTTTGAAGCGTCCGGCCCGCAAGCCTACCCGACCGTCGGCGACTGGGTCATGATCACCCCGCGGGTGGAGGAGGGGACAGCCTCGATCCATCACGTGCTGGAGCGGAAAAGCAAATTCTCCCGCAAAGTCCCGGGAGCAAAAACGGACGAACAGGTTCTCGCCGCGAACGTTGATACCATATTCCTTGTCAACGGACTCGATGGCGATTTTAATCCCCGCCGGATCGAACGGTACCTTACCGTCGCATGGGAAAGCGGCGCCTCACCGGTCATCATCATGAATAAAAGCGACCTGTGTGAAAATCTTGAGGAGGTCCTTGGGGAAGTCGAATCCGTTGCCATGGGGACTCCGATCCTGACCATGAGCGCGAAACTCCATGAGGGAATTGAAGCACTTCTTGAATTTCTTCCGACGGGAAAGACAGGGGCCTTATTAGGATCCTCTGGTGTTGGCAAATCGACCTTGATCAACCTGCTTCTCGGACACGAAATGCAACCGACGCAGGAAGTACGGGAAACCGACAGCCGCGGACGCCACACCACGACCCGTCGTGAACTTGTTCTTCTCCCATCCGGCGGAATGTTAATCGACTCGCCGGGAATGCGCGAATTGCAATTGTGGGGAGGGGAGGGTCTTGCCGGAAGTTTTGAGGACATCGAAGCACTCGCAACCGGATGCCGTTTCCGCGATTGCGAACACGAAACCGAGCCCGGTTGCGCAGTCCAGGAGGCTCTTACCGACGGTTCACTGGATGCGGGGAGGTACGAAAGTTATCAAAAGCTCCTACGCGAATTGCGGTACCTGGAGCGGAAAAAAGATCAGCGGGC
>JBBEBV010000049.1:0-1356 GCA_040882165.1 Bacteroidota bacterium | reverse complement strand
ACCCAGTTCCGCTCTGCTGCGCCGAGAAAAATCTGGCGTGGTCGGGCGATTTTCTGATCCGGGTCGTCAAGGTGTTCCTGCCAGTGGGCAAGCCACCCTGCAGTCCGTGGAATCGCGAACAGGACGGGGAAGAAGTCCATCGGGAATCCCATCGCCTCGTAGATCAACCCCGAGTAAAAGTCGACGTTGGGGTAGAGTTTTCGCTTCACGAAGTACTCATCCTCCAGGGCGATTCTCTCGAGTTCGAGCGCGAGATCGAGCTTGGGGTTCTTCCCGGTGACCTCGAACACTTCGTAGGCAAGTTTCTTGATCACCTTGGCCCGGGGGTCGTAATTCTTATAAATCCGGTGGCCGAATCCCATCAGCTTACGCTTTCCATCCTTCACGCCCTTGATGATCTCCGGCACCTTCTCCTTTGACCCGATCTCGTCCAGCATACGAAGAACGGCCTCATTGGCGCCACCGTGCAGTGGTCCCCAGAGCGCCGCCGCCGCCCCCGCACATGCGGAGAAGGGATCGATATGAGAACTGCCGATGCTGCGCATCGTGTTCGTGCTGCAGTTCTGTTCATGGTCGGCGTGGAGGATAAACAGGACGGTCAGCGCATGCTCCAGCACGGGGTTCGGCGTGTAGCGGGGTTCGCCGATCTTATACATCATGTTCAGGAAGTTGCCGGCGTAGGTTAGGTTGTTGTCCGGGTAAACGTAGGGCATCCCTTTGGAGTGCCGGTAGGCGAACGCTGCGATCGTCGGCACTTTGCCGATGAGGCGATAGATTTGTTTTTGCCGTACCTCGGGGTTGAGGATCTCCTTCGCCTCGGGGTAAAAGGTGGAAAGGGCTGAGATCGTGCTGATGAACATTCCCATCGGGTGGGCGTCGTACCGGAACCCTTCCATCAACTTCTTGATGTTTTCATGGATGAAGGTGTGCATCTTGACGTTCTGCCGCCACGCATCGAGCCGCGGTTGGTTGGGCAGCTCACCATGGAGGAGGAGGTACGCGACCTCGAGAAACGATGTCGATTGTTCCGCGAGCTGTTCGATCGGGTAGCCCCGATAGCGCAGAATCCCCTTGTCGCCGTCGATGAACGTGATCCGGCTTTTTGCGGAAGCGGTGTTCATAAACGCCGGATCATAGGTCATCATGCCAAAATCATCGTCTTTGACTTTAATCTGGCGGAGATCCATCGCGCGGATAGCGTCGTTCTCGATCGGAATATCGTACTTCTTTCCGGTCCGGTTGTCCAGTATCGTGAGCGTATCGGGCATCGCATACTCCTTGAGGGGAAACGTGCAGGGAACGGTTGTTGTGAACGCTAAGAAACAAAAAAATTCCTTCATCTGCCACACAAAACGA
>JBBEBV010000048.1:2289-7849 GCA_040882165.1 Bacteroidota bacterium | reverse complement strand
CCTCCGTCCCGTCACAAAGGAGGTGACGTGACACCTCCCCTTATCAGGGGAGGAAAAGAACGCGGCAATCACCAGCGCGAAATTCGCAACATCACAAGCTTGGTTTTTTCTCCCCCTCATCGAGGGGGAGTGTCCCGAAGGGACGAGGGGGTCGGAGAACCAGGTGATACGTGCCCGGCGCATGGAACTGAAAGATGCACCATCAGCCTCGTGAACGAACGCGTCCCGTGTTCACAGTGTGCCGGATGAGGGAGATATTGAAAGGGATTGGAATGAAACAGAAACCCCGGAAGTGTGGGGGTTCCAGTCTTTGTGGTGATCATAGGGAATGTCTTACGCAAGCGTGGTCTTGAGAAACTCCCTGTTCAGGCGGGCGATGTGCTGAACGGAGATTTCCTTCGGGCATTCTGCTTCGCACGCATAGTTATTCGAGCAGTTGCCGAATCCTTCTTTGTCCATTTGGTCCACCATGCGTTCGACCCGCCGCTTGGCCTCCACCTTTCCTTGCGGAAGGAGTGCAAGCTGGGAAACCTTCGCTCCGACAAACAGCATGGCTGACGAATTCGGGCATGCTGCAACACACGCCCCGCAACCGATGCACGATGCTGCATCCATGGCCTCCTCGGCCACCGGTTTCGGGATGGGCGTGGAATTGCCGTCCGGCACACCGCCGGTCTTCGCTGAAATATACCCCCCCGCGTACATGATGCGGTCCATCGAGGTCCGGTCAACCACGAGATCCTTGATCACGGGAAAGGGTGTTGCCCTCCATGGCTCCGCGACGATCGTGTCTCCGTCCCTGAACGAGCGCATCCGCAACTCGCATGTGGCGGCCCCGCGGCCCGGCCCGTGTGCGCGGCCGTCGATGACGATCCCGCAGCTCCCGCAGATCCCCTCGCGGCAATCGTGATCGAACGCGATCGGCTCCTCCCCCTTCTTTCCCAGCTCCTCGTTCAGTACATCGAGCATTTCGAGGAAGGAGGCATCGGGAGAGATGTTCCTGACCGGGTACGAGACGAATCGTCCCTTGTCATCCTTGCTTTTCTGTCGCCAGACTTTAAGTGTCACATTCATGCGTGATGCTCCTTGTGATGAAGACAAACCTGCGGCCGTCTGAAAATTCCCACATCAGGCGAAAGAGGTGCCTCCGGCCTATTTGTAGCTCCGCTGGGAAGGCTTGACATATTCAAAGGAAAGTGGCTCCTTGTTCAGGATCGGCGTTTTGTCCGGACCGGCATACTCCCACGCCGCCACGTAACTGAACTTTTCGTCATCGCGTTTTGCCTCTCCCTCTTCGGTCTGGTGCTCGACGCGGAAGTGGCCGCCGCACGACTCTTCACGGTGCAGAGCATCCCGCGCCAACAACTCTCCCAGTTCCATGAAGTCCGCCACCCGGCCGGCCCGTTCGAGGTCGGCGTTCAGGTCATTGGAACTCCCGACGACCTTGACATTCTGCCAGAACTCCTGCCTCAGCTTCGGGATCTCCTCCAAAGCCTTGGTGAGAGTTTCCTTCGTGCGCGCCATTCCCACATTATCCCACATGATCTTTCCGAGCTCGCGGTGAAATTCCTCCACGCTCTTCTTCCCATTGATCGACATCAGTTTATGGACCATCGCGTCGAGATCGGCTTTCGCCGTTTTGAACTCCGTACTTTCGGCCGTCACCGGGGAAAACTTTGACGACGCGAGGTAATCCCCGATCGTGTAAGGGATGACGAAGTAGCCGTCTGCCAGCCCCTGCATCAAAGCGCTCGCTCCTAACCGGTTTGCGCCATGGTCGGAGAAGTTCGCCTCCCCGATGACGTACATCCCGGGAATCGAGCTCATGAGGTTGTAATCCACCCACAATCCGCCCATCGTATAGTGCACGGCAGGATAGATGCGCATCGGGGTTTTATACGGATCCTCTGCGGTGATCTCGTGGTACATATCGAAGAGGTTTCCATATTTCTCCTCGATGACATTTTTCCCAAGCCGTTTGATCGCATCGCTGAAGTCCAGGTAGACTGCCAGTCCGGTTGGACCGACCCCAAACCCCTTGTCGCACATCTCCTTCGCCCGGCGCGAGGCAACGTCGCGCGGCACCAGGTTCCCGAACGACGGGTAGAGGCGTTCCAAATAGTAATCGCGCTCGTTCTCGGGGATTTCCTCCGGCTTCCGTTTGTCCCCCTTCTTGCTGGAGACCCAGATACGCCCGTCGTTGCGGAGGCTCTCGCTCATCAGAGTGAGCTTGGACTGGTAATCGCCGCTTTGCGGAATGCACGTCGGGTGGATCTGGGTGTAGCATGGGTTCCCAAAAGCAGCCCCTTTCTTGTAGGCTCTCCAGATCGCGGTTGCATTGCACGCTTTGGCGTTGGTGGAGAGGTAGTACACGTTGCCATACCCGCCGGTTGCGAGAACCACCGCATGGGCGTCATACGATTCGATTGCGCCGCTCACCAGGTTCCTGGCAACGATTCCGCGTGCCTGACCGTCGACGAGAACGACGTCGAGCATTTCACGTCGAGGGAAGAATTTGACCGTCCCGAGGTCGATCTGCCGACAGAGAGCAGAGTATGCGCCCAGCAGGAGCTGCTGCCCCGTCTGACCACGGGCATAGAATGTTCGTGACACCTGGGCACCGCCGAACGACCGGTTGTCGAGGTATCCGGCATAATCCCGCGCGAACGGAACGCCCTGGGCGACGCACTGGTCGATAATGCTGTTGCTGACCTGAGCAAGGCGATAGACATTCGCTTCGCGGGCGCGATAATCCCCTCCCTTTACGGTGTCGTAAAAGAGCCGGTAGATACTATCACCATCGTTGGCGTAGTTCTTCGGGGCGTTGATGCCTCCCTGAGCCGAGATGCTATGGGCGCGGCGGGGAGATTCGTGATACGAGAACGCCAGGACGTTGTACCCCAGCTCTCCGAAACTGGCCGCGGCAGAAGCGCCTGCAAGTCCGGTACCCACAACGATGATGGTGTACTTTCGCTTATTGGACGGATTGACGAGCTTGAGATTGAAGCGATGGTTGTCCCATTGCTTTTCAACGGGTCCGGATGGAATTTTGGAATCGAGCTTCATGATCAGTGAACTCCCAGCGCCGTTGCGGCGGCGGTTGTAGCCGGGTGGAAGAAGTAGAAATAGATCGGCAACAGAGCGAAGCCGAGCGGGATGATGAACCAGAAGATGAACGCGACGGCATCGAGAAGTCCGATGGTACTCTTCGTCCGCAGGCCGAGCGTTTGGAACGCGGACTGGAACCCATGACGCAGGTGGTAGGCAAGAAACACCAACGCTATAACATACAACGCACAGTATGGGGCACTGGAGAACGCTTCCACAACGAGCGCGTACCCGGAGGGCTTCACCTCGGCCAACCGGAGCGGGACAAAAAAAGTGTAAAGGTGAACCACCAGAAAGACAAAGATGAGACTTCCCGTCAGCATGGTGATGCGCGAGGCCAGCGGGGTGTTCTCCTTCAGTTGGTACACCTCGTACTTCTGCGGACGTGTGCGCTTGTTGCTGATCCAGAGCAGCAACCCGACAAGCGGGTGGAACAGGAGCGATGCGAACAAAAAGATCTCCACAAAGCGTATAACGGGGTTGGAGACCAGGAATTCCGAATAGGCATTGAAGGTTTCCTCCCCCGCGAACAGGAGCAAGTTACCGATCAGGTGCTCGAGGAGAAATGTGCACAGGAAGAGTCCGGTGAGACTCATCGTCACTTTCTTGCCGATCGATGAGTTATAAAAGTCGATGAGTTTTTTCATGGGAATGACGGTTCCGGTCACATGAAGTGAGGTTACACAGAAACAACGAGAAAATGGTAGAAAAGAATTGGTGAAAAAGCAACGAAGGGTTAATGCTGAACCACGCTGTCGCCGATGAACCTGCGAATGGAGATAAGGCTCCCGATGAAACCCAGGATGCATCCCACTCCCACGATCACCCCGTAATAGAACGTCTGCACCTGGACAAAATCGGAAAGTTCGACCGAGATCCACTTGCCGAGATATTCAAAAACGAGAAACAGGATTCCCGCCGCGAACCCGCCGCCGAGGACCCCCTGGGTGATCCCCTCCAGAACAAAGGGCCAACGGATGAAGGCCTTGGTCGCGCCGATCAGTTTCATGGTCTGCACAATCTTCCGTTTGGCATAAATGGCAAGCCGGATCGTGTTCGCCACCAGGAAGATCGACGAGATGGTAATGAAGAGACCGATGCCGAGAACGATCCAAAGCAGGGTGGTGGCCCGGCGGTCGAGCATCTCGAGCATCGTCTTTCGGTAGATGACATCCTCCACCCCCCCGATCTCCTTGACCACCGCGTACACCCCTTCGGCCCCGGCGGACGTTTTATAGCCGTCCTTGAGAAAAATCTTGACCGAGGCGGGGAGCGGGTTGAAATCGAGAACCTTGTTGATATCCTCCCCGAACTCCTCTTTGAAGATCTGGGCGGCCTGTTCCTTCGAGACGTAGCGCACCTCCCGTACTCCCTCCAGGGTTGCGATGCTGTCGCGGACGATCGATGTTTCGATAAGGGTGAGATGATCCGCGAGGAACGCCTCCATCTCCACCTTCTCGCGCAAACTCTCGACCACGCTGTTGGCGTTGATAGCCAGGATCGTGAACGTGCTCAGGAGCAGGAGGGAGATGCAGATGGTCGTAATGGCCGCGACCATGGAGAGCTTCGCCCGCGTGAAGCCCGACATTCCTTCCCGTATGATGTATCCGATCTGCATAGGTTAACTCCTGACGGTTGATCCGGCCTGATAGGATCCGAGGACACGGACAAACGTTGCAAGCTCGCCGAGGTGACCCAGCGCCTGCACCACGCGCTCCTCGTTCGGAGCCCCTTCGATGTCGAGGTAAAAGAAATATTCCCACGGCTTCCCCACGAGGGGCCGGGATTCGATTTTCAGAAGGTTGATTTCCCGCAACGCGAACACAGCAAGCGCCTTGAACAGGGCGCCGGGGATGTTCTTTACTGCAAAGACAAGCGACATTTTCCCATGGCGTGTCGGGACACTCCGCTTTCGTGACAGGACGATGAAGCGGGTATAGTTGTTGTGATTGCTCTCGACGTTCTTCCGGAGAATGCGCAATCCGTACATGGCAGCCGCGCGGCCGCTGGCCAACGCCGCCGCATCGCGTCGTTTCTCCTCCCGGATCATCTTCGCCGACCCGGCAGTGTCGTAGTATGCGACCACGTTTACCTTCTTAAGGGTGCGCAGAAATTCCTCACATTGCCCCAGCGCCTGCGGGTGGGAGTAGACGGAGGAGACATCCCTGAGCGAGATACCGGGCAACGCCATCAGGTGCAACTGGATTCGGAGCTTCACCTCACCGACAATGGAAAGATTGTGGCGCAAAAGCAGATCGTAGTTCTGGTGAACGCTGCCGAAGACAGAGTTTTCCAGGGGCACGATCCCGAACCCGGAAGGATGTTTCGTGGCGTACTCGAACACGTCCTTGAACGTCTCCACCGGGAGCAACCGCGCTCCGCCGCCGAAGAAGCTGCGCGCCGCGTGTTCGCTGAACGCACCCGGTTCACCCTGGTAAGCTATGGTTGGCAT
>JBBEBV010000048.1:0-2189 GCA_040882165.1 Bacteroidota bacterium | reverse complement strand
TGCCAGGGCTGGTCCGCCGCCTTGCGGCTCAGGACCAGGTTGGCGTAACCGTCGGCCCGCTCGATGCTGCTTGGATTGAATGTGACCGTGAGGTTGAAGTTCCTGCTGACGTTGACAAGGGTGTTACCCGAATCGGTGGAGATTGCAATGATGTTGTTCCAGACAAGGTCGAGGCGCTGAACGTTCAGGAAGAGGCCGTTCGTGGCCCGCATTTCCTCATCCCTTCCCCATGAAACGTCCACCCCGCGATCGTAATCACGATAGATAAACGTAAGATCGGAATTCATCAATTGGCCATAGATGCTGGTATCCCGGAACGTGTACGCGTACTTGAGGTTCTGGAAGACACCATCCACCGTTTTCGGATCGCCGAGGATCGACTCCAGGTCATCAGCGCTGAAATCCACCCCAGGCGCGAACGGGTTGCAGGAACTCACAACCAGCATCAGGGCAAGGATGGCAATGACCGGCTTCATATTCTTCGAATCAAACTACCTCGTACTTTTTCCCACGAATCCACACAAATCCAACTGGTTCGATCTATTGTCCGAATTCCCCCTTCAGATCGCTCCAGGTGAACGTCGCGGCGTTATCCGTCACATCCACCCAGCGGAGGATCACCCAGTTTCTTGAGCGGTCCGCCATTAAGAAAAACTGGGCACGTCCGCGCGCCTCTTTCGCCACGGCCGAGACCGAATGTTGGACGTTCAGCCGGTAGGTGGCATCGTACTGGGCGGAGTCGGACTGCAGGCTCTGGATCGTCAGCACATCGAATGTCAACGTTGCGCCGGATCCACTGGGGACTTTCGATTTCAGGTTTTCAAAATACCGTTGTTCGGATTCTCTCGACCAGTTGAAGAACACTCCGCCGTATTTCGATCGCGCCTGTGATGTTGGTTCGAACGCGAAGGATCGGCCGTTCGCGGTGGAATCGGCGAACGAGCGAAGGTAGTTCAGGGAGTTCAGGTCACGGAACGCGGTTGTCATGTTTGAAAAGACGATCGAAGGCTCCGTGGGGGGCACATAATTGGAGCTGGTTTGGGACGGCGGCTCCGGATCGCGTGTGTCGAAGATGCCGCACGAAGAAATCAGCAGAGACAGCCCGATCACCACCGCGTGTGGGATGTGCATCCAAAGAGGCTTTCTGTGGCCCTCCGGCATCAGACGGCAATCCTTCCCTCCAACGCCCGACTGAGTGTCGCCTCGTCGGCAAATTCGAGACTGGTACCGACCGGGAGGCCGCGAGCGATGCGTGTGATGGTGAGTCCAAGGGGTTTCATCAGCTTCGAGAGATACAATGTCGTCGCTTCCCCTTCGACATTCGGGTTCATTGCCAGGATGATCTCTTCGACAGCCGAGCCCGAAAGCCGCTGCAGCAATTCCTGGATCCTCAGGTCATCCGGCCCGATGCCGTCCAGGGGGGAAAGCGCTCCCCCGAGCACGTGATAGAGCCCCTTGAACTCGTTCGTCTTCTCCAGGGCCAGCACGTCGGTTGGCTCCTCCACGACGCAGATGACGGTACGGTCGCGGCGCGTATCGGAGCAGATGAAACATGGATCATGCTCCGTAATATTGGAGCAGACGGAACAGTACCGCACTTTATCCTTCACATTGACCAATGCCCGGGCGAGGGTTACGACCTCCTCCCGGTTCATTTTCACAATATGGAGAGCGAGGCGATGGGCAGTTTTGCGCCCGATGCCGGGAAGCTGGGCGAACTGTTCCGCCAATTGTTCGACCGATTCTGCGGTAACGATCATGGGGTCACATCCCCGGGATATTCAGGCCGGGGATATTCGGCATCATCCCAGAGGTGGCCTTCTGCATTTCCTGCTGGGCCATGGCCGAAGAAGTCTCCAGCGCCTTGTTCACCGCCGCGACGACCAGGTCCTCCAGCATATCCTTCTCTGCCGGGTTCACCACCTCCTGTTCGATCACAATTTTGACGATCTGTTGCTTGCCGTTGGCAGTCACTTTGACCATCCCTCCCCCCGACTCTGCCGTCACTGTCTTCTGTTCCAGCTCGGCCTGGACCTGGGCCACCTTCTCCTGCATTTTCTGAAGTTGCTTCATCATCCCCTGCATGTTCGGCATTCCAGCTTTGAGCATCGTCATCTCCTTACGGTCATTGCATTTCGAATTTCGGGTCAATATAGAGTGAATTGTGAGGAATGTCAACGAAGTCCCAA
>JBBEBV010000047.1:0-7956 GCA_040882165.1 Bacteroidota bacterium | reverse complement strand
CACACGCCCGTGTGGACACCACAAGGATGAAGGGATGGCAACAGTGACACTCCCCATACACAGAGGACAGGCTCCGGATTCCAGCCTGGAATCGAAGTACGAAGTTCTTGCCGATTTCGAACCGGTCGTCAAGGACCTGATGGAAAAACACGAGTCGAAGCGGGAACTGTGGTTCCCCTCCGACATTCTCCCGGCCGACGAAGGAACGGTGAACGAAAAGGAGCTGAAAGAGTTACGTGACCGCGCGCGCGGGATCCCGGACAGCGTCCGGGTCGCCCTCGCGTTGAACATCGTCACGGAGGAGGGGCTCCCCCACTTCCACCGGTTGATCGCGGAAAACCTTGGGAGCAGGAACTTCTGGAACCGGTGGAATAATCTATGGACAGCCGAGGAGGACCGGCATGGGAATATTCTGCGGGACTACGTCCGGGACACCCGCTTGTTGAACTTCAAAGAACTGGAACGGATCCAGTTTAACTATATTCGCTCGGGGTTCAACCCGCAGTGGACCGGGGATCCTTACAAGATCTTCGTCTATACCACCTGCCAGGAGAAGGCAACCCAAATCTCGCACGTCAATACCGGCAAGGTCGCTGCCGAACAGGAACCCCTCCTCAACTTCATCACTCAGAAAGTCTCCCAGGATGAAGCACGCCATTATGCCTTCTATATGAACGTCTTCAAGGAAATCCTGGAGCGCGATCCGAATCAGGCGCTTGTCGCTGCCGCGGCCATTCTGCCGAGCATCGATATGCCGGGAATCTCCGTTGCCAATTTCAACGAGTATGCGGATGTTGTCCGGCGATCGGGCATCTACGGCCCGCGCGATTACAAACGGATCATCGAGGCGCTCTTCCAAACATGGAGGATCGAGATGCTCACCTCCCTGGACGAATTGGGGCGCAAAGCTCAGGAGAAGATCCTGGCGATCCCCAAGAGACTGGAGAAGGTCGCGGAATACGTTGAATCGAGGAGTACGGCCAAAAGCTTCCGGTTTGAGGTGGTGTTCGGAAGGGTTTTGGAAATGGCTTGACAATTAAAAATTAAAAATTAAAAATTGAAAATTAAAAATTGAAAACATAAGTTCTACAAGGAAGTGCAACACCCTCTTCAAGACCCACTCCCGGGTTCGATCACCGCAGGTATTTTAATCCGCGTTCCACTTCGGCAGAGATCCGTTCAAACACTTCCTCGAAGGATCCGCGCCCGTCGACCTTGGTCACACCGTGCAGTTGATTGTACTTTTGGATCACGGGAACCGTTTTTGTCTCATGCTCCTGAAGACGCTTCACGATCCTTGCCGCGCTTGTGTCGTACGGCATACATCGCTCCGTTTTGCTTCGGGCGTCCAGGCGGTTGATGAGATCCAGAGTGGGGACTTCGATTTCGATGATCTTCGTAATGGAGGAGTCATGCTTCTTTAAGAGTCCGTCGAGGATGTAGGACTGAACCAGGGTCCTCGGAAACCCTTTGAAGATATATCCTTTCACGCCGTTTGAGTTGGCCAGCTTCTTTTCGATGAGCTGCACGACGATTTCGTCCGGCACCAGCTGGCCGTTTTCGTACAGGTCCATGATTTTCCGCCCGATCTCGGACCCTGACTTGATCTCGTGGTCCAACATGCTTCCCGTGGCTACGTACTCCAGGTCGAAACGTTTCGCAAGCGCCTTCCCCTGGGATCCGCGTCCCGATCCGGGGTATCCGAAGAGAACGATGTTCAGCAGGTTCTTGCTGAGTTCGGCTTTGACGATCCCGCTGATGGCCTTTGTCACCTCTTCGATGGGGGCCGTCCCGTCAACCTCATGAATAATACCCCGACCCTTGTAGAATTCCAGGACGGGTAGGGTCTTCTCATGGTATTCCTTCAGCCTGTTTCGAATCACCTTCTCATTGTCATCCGACCGGCCCGAGGTGGTCCCCCGCTTCAGGAGTCTCCCGACGGAGACCTCAGGGGGAACAACGAGACTGATCAGGCACGTGAGTGACGTGTCGAGTTTCTGCATGAGCCCTTCCAGGATGTACGCCTGGATGGGCGTGCGCGGGAAACCATCGAAAAGGAAACCGTTCGATTCCGGGATGTCGGTGATGGTTTTTTCGATGATCTGGACGATGATCTCATCCGACGCCAATCCCCCGGAAGCGATAATGCTCTGAGCCTCCAATCCGAGAGCGGTCTTGTTGGTGATCTCTTTCCGAAGCAACTCCCCTGTAGACAGATAGAAGAGATTATAACGCGAGACCAGAAACTCCGATTGCGTTCCTTTGCCGGCCCCCGGAGGAGCGAAGAGTGCGATATTGAGCATGGGTAAACTTCAGTTCGTTTATAAAGGGGACACCCTTCCACCCAGTCGCCTCGGCTGATTCAACAACGGTTTTAAGGTAACGATTTTTCCAGCGACACGCAGGTTTCTTCACTGTCGTGTTCCGGTTTTGTGTAAAACAAATCGCCCGACCAGGAGGCCGGGCGAAGAAGGCGGGAGACGATTCTCATTCTTGAGACGACTCCGTCGCCACTCTTGACTTGGCCTCCTGATTTTCAGCAAGGCTGACACCACGGAAAGAAAGGTGCCGTGGTTGAAGTACGGCGCTCGCCTCATTTCCCGCAAAACGATCCCTCTGCCAGACAGATCCTTCTCCTCGCGGCGTGGAGATTGTTTTCTCACACCACCGAATCTGATGTGATGAACGCTTCCCCGGTTGCCTGAGAGATTTTTGCGTACGAACGGCATGGATGGCAAGAGAAGTTACGCTGGAGGCTACAGGAATATTCAGAACGCCCATGCTACTCGCGCATACATGCTGGCTCCATACCCGCCAAATTCCGTCGAGGGCACTCCGTCAAACAATAAACCGATCAACGTGAGATCGATGCTCTCAAGAGCGGACCATGTAACGGACGGAACGACAACACGCGATGCGTCAGACGGGTTCTGAATGGCAAAAAGCGACGCTCGGACAAGCGGGGTAAGAGAATAGGAAAGCTCGCCGAAGAGCGACCACCGCGCGGGCGAGAGCAGGCCTAACGCTGCTGCGGCGTCCCGGAATGCAGCGGCATCGGTAGTGACTCCCTCGGTGTTGTAGAGAACTTCCACGTGGAGATACAGGGAGTTGGGAAACGTGTAATCGCCTGAAACAGCACAAGAAACCATCCCCCCAGCTGCTGCGTCAGGATAGATCGGAAAAGGCGCCTCAGTCTCCGGCCTCTCCGAAATAAGAATTTCCCCGCGAAATCCGCCACCGCCGATGTCACCCGCCCAGGCACCTCCCCCCATCCATGCTTTTCCTCGCAGTCCTGTAACGACGTGGACATCGTAGTCAAACGCGTTCCCCGTCCAGGACAGGAAAGCTGTAGAGCGGGAAGAAGTCCTTCCCGGTTTAAACGCAGCATCTATTTTGGAAAGGGGTCCCAGGAAATACTGCATCCGTACTGCATCGGAGCCGGGACGTTCTGCGTAGTCGAAATCCAGGATCGAATATGGGTTGAAGAGGTCGATTGGATTCCACACAAGATTGGTACCGAGGGCTATGCGCTGCCGTCCGGCGGTAATCTGGAGGTTCTCCATGGTCCACTCCGCCCAGAAGCGGTCCACCTCGGCATATCCGACACTCGATGCGCTTTCCCAGAGGAACAGATCGAGTCCTTCCAGCTCCCGTGGGGAACGAATGGCCGATGCAAACTGCGGCGTCCGCCGCACGGCGTCCCCGTAGTACGCCCGTGCCCGGATTTCGAGCGCTGCCGTTACGGTCGTTGTAAGATACAGGTGGGTGTTGAGGCGACCATGCAGACCATGATCATCCAACGATCCCATTGATGGGATAGAAGAATGGCTAAAGAGATACTTTCCGTATCCGCCTGCATCGAACGTCTGACCGTTGAGGATTCGGCTGGCGAGCAGCAGTACGAGCAGAGGTCGGCAGCATTTCATGGCCGCAGTTCATCTTGTCGGGCGTCGGACGTAATCATTCCGTCTTCGAGGGTGAGGATACGGCGCGCGCGTTTCATCACACGCGGATCGTGGGTCGAAAACACAAACGTCATCGCCCGGTCGCGGTTGAGATGTTCCATGAGGTCGAGCAACGATTCAGCGGTTGTGGAATCGAGGTTTGCCGTCGGTTCATCCGCCAGTACGAAGGAAGGCTTGGATGCAAGCGCCCGCCCGACAGCCACGCGCTGCTGTTGTCCGCCGGAAAGTTCGGACGGACGGTCCCCTGCCCGCTCTGCGAGCCCAACTCTCGCGAGGACATCCATTGCCTGCTGGTCCCGTTCCGAGCGGGAAACATTCTGCAACAACAGCACAAATTCGACGTTCTCCTTTGCGGTCAGCACGGGAATAAGATTATAACTTTGAAAAACGAAACCTATATGATGAAGCCGAAAATCGATCAGCTCCTCCGGTTTCATCGTTGAAATATCGGTCCCGTCGATTCGCACTGTGCCGTTCGTCGGTCGGTCAAGACCGCCGATGATATTCAGCAAGGTGGTCTTTCCGGATCCGGACGGACCGACAATGGCGGCAAACTCCCCTTTGTCGATTGACAGATCGATGCCCCGTAACGCATGCACCGGCACGCTGGATTCCTTATACGTTTTTGTTATTCCCTGGAGCTCAATGATTGCCATAGGTGTCGGTTGTGGTAAATCCATCAGGCATACACTCGGATTGCCCGTGCGGGCTTCATTTGCGTCGCCTTGAAACCCGGATAGACCGCTGCGACGACGGCAGTCACGATAACAAGAAACGAAAGTTGGAGATAGATCTCACCGGGAACAAACGGATAAAGTACCGCGCTTATGCCGTACGCAGAAAGGCCATCGGCAAATGCCGAGAGATCTATCCCGACCGACGCAAACGTCCGTACCATCAACGCCCCGACGACAACACCGATGACTCCGCCCGTCAGCGAAAGGATGATTGTTTCCAGCACAATGAGGTTGAACACGCGCGCCCGTTTCATCCCAATGGCCATCAGGACGCCGAATTCCCTGACCCGGTCCATGACCGACATGAGCATGGTGTTGGTAATCCCGAATAACAAAGCGAAAAGAATGATCCCGAGGAAAAACAGCATGGTGACGCCTGTCAGCTCCGCAGAGAGCTTCAGCTCGGGAGCGAGGTCCTTCCAGCTTTCAACAGCCACGTTGGGGAACATCATCGAAACCGACGCGAGCGTCTCTGACACCTGTTCCGCCGATTGTAAACGGATTGCGACTTCGTGAACAAGCTTCTCCCCTCCTGTGAGCCCGGTGAGCTCTTCATGGCGCAAATATACTGTGCCCCCGTCAAAGAGTGAAGATTCGGTCTCAAAGATCCCCGCGACGCGGCAGGCAACGAAGATAATGCTCCCGTCCTTTCCGGAAAAACTCAGGACAAGCTTCGAACGCAATCGCAGGTTCAGATTTTCAGCCAACTTTCTGCCGACCAGAACGGGATTCTGGCGGACTTCCTCAAAGTACGTTCCCTCGTTGATCTTGCGCCCGATAGAACTGACGGCCGCTTCGTCCTGAGGATTCACGGCAATGATCTGTACTCCTGTATTGGCTGTCGGTGAAGACGCCATACCGTCAAACACGCCGCGGCCAGACACCCCCCTCACGGTGCGAAGCTGTTTGAGTGAATCGATAAGCAAGCCGGCGTTTGGAAGGTCGTTATTGATGACAGCATTCGCTTTGTAGGCGTGCGAGTGCAGTTGGAGATGCGCCAGGTTTCTGTCGATGGCGGAGTCTACCATGGATTCAGCTATACCAACAAAGACCCCGACGGCAAAGAGGCCGCCGCTCAGACCCAACGCAATGGCGGTCATAAGAACAAGACTTCGTTTGCGATTACGCCAGACGTTTCGCCAGGCCAATCCGAACAGCATCGTGTCTCCTTGATTACGTTCTCAGTGCCGCAACCGGCTGGAGCTTGCGGATGACCTGCAATGGATAGAGCGCACAGACCGCAGCAAGGCCCAACACCACGGCGGATTGCGCAAGGAAAATCCCGGGCGCGATACTGAACGGCAATATCGGCTCAAGGCCGTACACCAGCATTGCTTCCGCTGCCTCACCGGTCAGTGGAATCGGGTGAAGATGAAAATACCAGAGCAGCGGGATGCCGACGGCGACCCCCAGCAAAGCACCCTGGAGCGAGATCATGAGCGTCTCCAGTGTGGTAATCGTCACAAGCTTCCTGCGGCTCATTCCGATCGATAGAAGAATTCCAAATTCTCGCTGTCGCTCTGACGTCATCATCATCACTGTTCCGAAGATACCGAACCCGATCACAACATAGAGGATAAGGAGCATCAGGACTCCGCCGGCGCTGTCCACTTCAATAGCCTGCACAAGTTCCGGCATCATTTCTTTCCAATCCATCACCTCCACCCCGCTACCGGCTATGGACCGGATTTGGGATGCGGCATCTTCGAGGGCGGAGGGAGATTCCAGCATAAACGCGATGGAGGTAATTCGCCCCGGCGCGCTGAAAACCCACTGAGCATGTCGAAGCGAAAGATATGCCATCGCGTTGTCCAGCGCCGGGATGGGAAAGTGAAGTATACCTGCAACGGGTATCCGTTCCGCAGCCATTACGCCGTGATATCCCTGACCGTACAGCACGATACTGTCTCCGACGCTCACACCAAGCCTTGTGGCAAGCCCCTCGCCGATCATGAATGCCCGGTCGTTCTCGCCGAGGAAACGACCCTTGACCAATCTCTTGGAGAGGCCCGTCATGGCATCTTCGCGGGAAGGATCAATCCCGATCACTTGCGCAACCTTCGTCAAGCTATCCTTGGAGAGGAGAGCGAATGTTTCAAGGCGTGGCGTGATCTCCGAAACCGTGGCAATGGATGCGTATCGCTGAAGCTGTTCAACGGTGGGTTCGAGGCTCTCGTCGAGAGATCTGTTTTTCCAGTACCCTTCACCATGAACCTGAATATAGCCGACGTACACGCCGACGCTCGATTGAATCATGTAGTCATACGACCCGTGCTGCATCGAGCGCATGATCAGGGAGAACAGAACGGCAAAAAGGACGGACGCAATCGAGATGAGCGTTCTGCGTCGATTACGCCAGAGGTTTCTCCAAGCCAGTTTCAGATACAAGGGCATCGGTTCCGATCAGTGCACACGTTTCATGTTTTGAAGCGAGAAAAAATCCCCATCCAACGGAAGGTCGAAACGAAGGACGGTGTACTCGAGGATGGTCTTGTTCCCGGGTCTATCCGCGGGTATCATCTCCCAGCGTGCGGGAAGGCGCCGGTCGCCGAATCGGGTGACCTTGCTCCCAAGAAACGTCTTCGCAAGAGCCCCGTCCTCGTCGTAAAACTCGGTTTTCAGCTCCAGGAATTCCTTCGTCGTGATCCACATATGGACTTTGCCCCAGACGACCCCGACTTCCGGCTTGGGGATCAGCTCGACCACGTGACATTCGTACCCCTCATATGTTTCTTCCCCGATGAGGATGTGCGAGTAATCGTCCACAATGGATGATGCGCGAACCAGATCGTCATTCGTGAAATCCGACCCCATCCACGACTGTAACATCATGGAAGGCGGGATTTTAATCACTTTCTGAACCGAGGGGAGCCAGTTCCATACCTCGTTCCTGCGTTTCAGCGTTGTGGTTCCCTTATCCCGCGCGGGCTCCTGAAGATAGATGAGTGCAAGCTCCGGCTCCAGCGCCCATGCTTTCATGACCATGGTGCGTTGCCACGCGGGTTTGATAACGCTCATCGAGAACTCGGAATACGAGCTTTTCCCCCGCATCTGTGCTTCCGCCTTCCGGATGATCTCCTTGGCTGATTGGCCAAAGATCGGAGAGTGCAGAAACAATAGCAGCAAGAGGCACAACGGTTGCAGGACGTTCAATGTTTGTTCCGCACGAGGTTCGTAGGAAGAATCGAAGATATGGTATGATAGCCCA
The DNA here is from genome assembly GCA_040882165.1 of Bacteroidota bacterium. Classification (GTDB taxonomy): domain Bacteria; phylum Bacteroidota; class Ignavibacteria; order UBA10030; family UBA10030; genus UBA6688. The sequence continues at coordinate 46 of JBBEBV010000047.1, read as the reverse complement.
ATGTTTTGAAGGTAACGATTTTTCCAGCGACACGCAGGTTTCTTCG
>JBBEBV010000046.1:0-7980 GCA_040882165.1 Bacteroidota bacterium | reverse complement strand
CGTTTAGGCAGGGTTCCGGATGGGGCTCGATAACGTCATCGCCAGGCCTTTCAACACCCTCCGCATCTTCTCCAACGCTTTTGCCCTGTGGCTGATCTTGTTCTTTTCCTCTGAACTCAACTCGGCATACGTCCTTACAAATTCCTCCGGGAGAAAGATCGGGTCGTACCCGAACCCGTTCGTTCCGCGGGGAGATTCAGCAAGTCTCCCACGGCAGACACCTTCTGTTATTTCCTGGAACCCTTCTCCTGCCAGGGTCAGGACGGCGCGAAATTGCGCGCTCCTTCTTCGCGGAGCGACTCCCCGCATTTCCTTCAAAAGCTTCTCATTGTTCTCTTCGTCCGTCGCATTCTCACCGGCATAGCGCGCCGAGCGGACACCGGGTCTGCCGCGAAGATAAAACACCTCGAGGCCGGAATCGTCTGCGAGGGAGGGAAGGGTTGTGAACCGGTGGACGGCGAGGGCCTTCATCAGGGAGTTCTCCTCCATCGTCGCGCCGTCCTCCACCAACGGCGGGCAATCGGGAAAATCGCTCAGAGTAAGAATCTCGAGCGGGAGATCCCCGAGAATCGTCTTGATTTCTTCAATTTTATGCTTGTTTCGTGTTGCGAGGACGAGTTTGCTCATTGTATACTCTCTGTGCTAAAGAAGGAGTTACTTTTCACCACCGATGACACACGCCTGCGTGCCGAAACGCCGTGACCACGCACCGAAGTGCTTCGGCACGCAAGTGGGCACTTCGGCGTGCAGGCACGGATGAACACCGATATCGGTGCCCATCTGGTACTTTTCACCACCGATGGCACACAGACGTACACCGATCTCGGTGTCAATCGGTGTGCCATCCGTGGTCCAAGAACTGGAGAACGTATCATTAATGCTGGTTGCATACGGGTGACTGTTAACGGGGATAGACTTTGTAATAGATATTGATCAGAGCCCCAGTGGTGGTAAGGGTATTGAGGAGGGTGAAGACGGTATCGTTGATACTGAACGCATAGAACGCGAGGGTGGAGCTTCCAACGGCCGAGAGAATCAAGAAGGTGAAGTTCACATTGCAGCGCCCCAGCTTGATCGTCTCAATCGACTGCGGAATCCAGCAGAGGGCCAGCGCCGTTAACCCAACGTACCCGAGCCATTGCATACAATCCCTTTCAGTGTAAGAGCGCTTCCATGGCCTTCTCAATCCGGTCGACGCCGATGACCTCTATGTCGCCGTTCGGTTTGATCCCCTTCATGTTGTTTTCGGGGATCACGATCCGTTTAAATCCCAATTTCGCCGCCTCCTGCACCCGCTTCTCGATGTTGCCGATTGTGCGGATTTCTCCCCCTAACCCAATCTCGCCCACAGCCACTGCCGACGAGTCCACCGGCACGTCCCGCAGGCTCGACGCAATCGACGTGGCGATACCGAGATCGACCGCGGGCTCGTCGATCTTGACTCCCCCCGCGATGTTCACGAAGACATCGTAATTGCCGAGATGCATACCGACCCGTTTTTCCAGAACGGCGAGCAGGAGCGAAAGCCGACGGTAATCGAACCCGGTGGTATTCCGCTGAGGAACACCATAGCTCGTGGAGGTCACCAGCGCCTGCACTTCGATAAGGATGGGACGCGTCCCCTCGATGCTGGCGACTACAGTGGAGCCGGACGTGCCGTAGCGACGTTCCGAGAGAAATGCCTCCGAAGGGTTCTTGACCTCGCGAAGGCCGGTCTCGTGCATTTCAAAAATGCCGATCTCGTTGGTCGAGCCATACCGGTTCTTCAGCGCGCGCAGGATGCGATAGGCGTAATGCGCCTCCCCCTCAAACTGCAACACCGTGTCCACCATGTGTTCGATCACCCTCGGACCCGCAATAACACCCTCCTTGGTAACGTGTCCGATGACGAAAATCGGGATGCCCCGCGTCTTGGCAAGCCGGAGAAGAAGAGCCGTCGATTCACGCACCTGGCTCACGCTGCCGGGAGCGCTTTCCAGGCCGGGGCGATACATGGTCTGGATCGAATCCACAATGATCAGGTCTGGCGTGCCGCGTTCGATGACGTCGAGGATCAAATCGAGGTTCGTCTCCGCAAGAAGGAGGATGTTCCGCGTATTCTTTGCCGTCAACCGTTCGGCGCGCAGTTTGATTTGCCGCACGGACTCTTCACCGGTGATGTACAGGACCACCTGCTCTTTTAGTTGCAACGCCACCTGCATCATCAGGGTCGATTTGCCGATACCCGGGTCGCCCCCCAATAGGATCAGCGATCCGGGGACGAGTCCGCCCCCCAGCACGCGATCAAACTCCCCAATGTTGGTCGTTACCCGCGGGGCATCCTCGCTCTCAAGATCCTCCATAGAAACGGGCTCAATTTTCGATGCCGCTCCCGCAGGTTTTCGGGAGGCTTTGAGCGGTGTAGACGCCTCTTCCACAAAGGTGTTCCATTCATTGCAGTTCGGACACTTCCCGACCCACCGTGGCGAGACATACCCGCAGGATTGGCAAACATACTTTGTGAGGATTTTACTCATACGCTTGATGGTGAAAACGATGGGAGAGGACCGTCAGGAAACCTCCCGTGTTGGAGTCCGGATTGACACAGAATATGTTCAGCAGGATCGACGATCGAGTCCCTTTGGTTTTGAGGAATGAATGGAACAAGGGGTAATCGAAAAACGCAGTGAACAGTCTTGGAGATTCAATGCCTTCAAGGGCGTCTTCCTAACCCCGACCTTCAGGTCGGGGTTTACGATGCCCCAAAATCAACGTGGGCTTTAGCCCTGAGAAACAGTCTTGGGGCAGGACATTAATACAACCGCCTCTTCTTCTGCGCCGCCCAGATTTTGAAAAGCTCCAGGGCTTCCTCGCGGAGCAAGCCCCCCTGAATCCTGACGGGGCTGCCCCCCAGTGATTTCAAGCGTTTGTTGGAAACGGTCAGTTCCGCGAAACCAAGATCCTGCGCGTCTTGAATACGGGAGCCGAAATAGATTTTGCCGATCTTCGCCCAGTGGATGGCACTGAAGCACATCGGGCAGGGTTCGCACGTGGAGTACAACACGCAACCGGAGAGGTTGACGGTCTTCAGTACTTTGCACGCCACGCGGATGGCATGGATCTCGGCATGAGCCGTACTATCGGTGCTTTTCCACACGATGTTATGGACACAACTGATGACTTTTCCCTTCCTGACGATGCAGGCGCCGAACGGGCTTTGCCCCTTCCGGATTCCCTCATAACACTTCCGGATGGCAAGACGCATAAAGTCTTCATGGGTCATAGATTGCTTCCCCTGTGGTGCGCTCCAAGCTGTGTCCCAAGGCCTCATATGAAAACGCGGCCGGTGCTGTCTGACGTTCCGCTATCGGTCAACGCGGAGCCAATATACCAACGAGCGGGGAGAGATTCAAGACAACCCCTAAAAACAAAAAGCCCCTGAGGGAATCAGGGGCTCTTGGAGGATAAGCAACTTATCCTACAACTTTTCCCACCGACCCTTGGCTTTCTGCACGAGATCGTTCGTGGGATAGTCCTTGACAACTTTCTCATACAGCTCTTTTGCTTTTGCCTTATCTCCCTGCATTTCATAACATCGTCCCATCATGTAGTACGCGTCCCCCTTTTTCTCCGTGACCTTGTACTCGAGCACCATCTCGAAGTGGCTCAACGCTTCACGATATGAACGTTTGCCGAAGAGCGACTCACCGATCCAGTAATGGCAGTTGTCGGCAAGCGATTCCTCCACGCCGCTCTTCAATAAATCCTGGAATATTCCCTGAGCGTCGTCGTACCGTTTTTCATTGAACGCGTTAAGCCCTGCATCGTACGCCGACAAGGGATCCATGGCCGGCATGGGCATGGGCGTGTGAGTGGGCTGTGCTGGTTCCGGAACACGCGTGGCTACCTCCAGCTTCCTCTCCAATTCACTCAGGCGTGCCCGCAGGCCGCTGTTCTCACTTTCCAGCCGGGAGACTTGTTGTTTCACGCTGGAATTTTCGCTCGTCAATTCCGCCAGTCTTTGTTGCTCTTCCTGTCGCTGTCGGGCCTCCGCCTCCCTTCGCATAGCCTCTTCACTGCTTTCACACCCGATCCAAATAAACCCCACAAGAAGCATTGCAATGAAATACCATCGTTTGTTCATTATTCGATCCCCCGATGATTGATTGAAACTCATGAGGCCCTCCGGCCAGTGGAGTGGAAAAGTGATTAAAACCGACTGTAATGTATTAAACCCCGCTTAAAAAGTCAAGGTTGGATTCTACAACATGTTCTTGTGAACAGTTAAAGTCATTGTTGAAAAATAGGGGGCGATCATCAGCTATTAATGACTTCATGGTCTAAGGGGAAGGATTTCTTTTTTTCGACGACGAAATCGATGAAGGAGCCGGCGATCATCTGGACAACGCTATCCGGGACTCCGTCACGATGTCCGGACTGGGGTCTCATATCGCACATTTCATTGACATAATCCACAACGACGAACCGTTGATCCCGCGTGAAGACGATTTCCGTCGAGAAGAAGTCAAGACCGCACGCTTGGTGTATCATGGTCGTTACCGTCCGGAGGGGGGCGAGTCCGAACGACTTTTCATCCTCCGCTGTTATCGCCTCATAGAGGTGAGTCTGATCGTCCCACCAGCAGGGGAGGATGCAACCGAACGCATAGAAGACGCGGAACCAGCCACGGTTTTCGGACAGGTAGCCCGGTTTCACGGCTTCCTGGAGCAGGTACTTATCGTTCTTATGATGCTGCCGTGTCTCGATAACGTCCTTGAGCGTCTCGGCCCCGAGCACTACGCCGAGACCTCCCCCCGTGGTGTTTGCCGGTTTGATGATGAAGGGACGTCCGAGGTTTGCCAGGTCGGTGAGAGAAAGCCCGGTCTCGTGCTTCTGGTTGTACGGTGAAATGATGATCGTGTAGGGAACCTGAACGCCGTGGGCGAGGAGTTCGAGGTGCATCGTTGCTTTGTCGGCGGCCTTCTTTAAGAGAGCGTAGGGATTGATGAGTCGGAGTTCCCCGTTTTGTGCCCGGCGATCGAGTTCGGCGGCGAACGGGAGGAACGCCTCATCCTCGTCCGATGCCCGATCGAGGATCGCACAGAAGCGGAGTTGATCATTCTTCAATTGTTCAAAAGTCTGTTCAAGATTCGCACGATTGATCTCGAACGTCGTAATCCCCCTGGCGCTGGCCATTGCGCTGATGGTTCCGACAAACTTCATGTCGAACTCCCAATTCCAGGCTATGCCAAGGTCATATGTGATTGCCGGGGGTCTCAACAGGAAAAAGATAGGGTGTTTCACGCGACAACGCAAGCATTATTGTGCCTTGTCTGTTGCGGTCCGGTCAAACTTCGCTTGTTATTCGTGCCCAGATTCGATATATTTTTACCGCGTGAAAGGACTTTATGAAACTGACATTTCGAAATAGCGTGTTGTTGGCTGCCGTTCTTGCCGGTTGCGCGGCCCCTCAGGAGACCCGGAAGGAATCGCCTCAGGAGGAAGTGAACCGTCGTATCAGCGAGCGGCTGCAGGAGGCCCGTCGGGAGCGTGCGCTGAACCACTTTATTCAGGGTGCGGTCTACGAGGCAAAAGGAGAGCACGCCAACGCGGTTCTTGAGTACCAGGACGCCCTGCGGGATGATCCGAACCCGGCGATTCATTACGCTCTTTCAAAGAATTACTCCATTCTCGGCAAACACGCGCTGGCCGCCCAGGCAGGCAAAGAAGCGATCAGACTGGATTCGCTGAACATCATCTACCGCGAGAATCTCGCCGGCATTTACATGAATGCCTTCCAGCACGATCTGGCAATCAGGGAATATGAAACCATCGTCCGGATCGATTCCCAGTATGTCGCCGGTTGGTACAACCTCGCCCGCCTCTATCAGGCCGGCAAGCCGCTGCGGGCGCTGGAGATTTACGAGAAGATCCTCGACCGGAACGGGGACGACTGGGAGGTGCTGTTCCAAATCGCGGAGATTTCCAGCTCGCTGGGAAAATATGACCAGGCAGTGGAAAAGTATAAAAGAATGCTGGAGCTCGAGCCAGGGAACCGGGCCCTGGAACGGCAACTTGCCGAGACCTATAGCCGTGCAGGAAACACCCAGGAAGCGGTCCGGATTCTTGAAGGGATCCTCGAGGTTGACGAACACAACATGGAGGCCCTGGCGACCCTGGCGGATGTCTACCTGGAACAGCGCGAGTTTGAGAAAGCCCTGGATCTGTACAAAAAGCTGATGCAACAGGAGAACAACAACGCTGAAGTGAAACTCCGTGTCGGTGTTGCCTACTTCGGGCAAATTCAACGCGATTCCTCGTTCATTTCCATGGCGAAACCCCTTTTCGAGGAGGTCAGCAAACAGTCCCCCAACGACTGGCGTCCCCACTGGTATCTCGGGATCATCGCATCGACGGAACATCAGGATTCTCTCGCTTCCCATCACCTCGAACGCGTGACGCAGCTTGCAGAATGGAACGGGGACGCGTGGTGGTACCTCGGGACTGCTTATTTTGAAAAAGGGCATTATCAAAAATTGTTGGAAACGATGGAGCGGGCTAAAAAAGCCGTGCCGCGCGATTCGAGGATTTATTTTCTCATGGGACTGGCTTATACCCGTATGAACCAACCCGAAGAGGCCGTGACATGGCTCCAACGCTCTCTTGAACTGAAACCGGACGATCTCAATACACTGAGCACCCTTGCGCTCACGCTGGATGGGTTGAAACGTAACACAGAATCGGATGGACTCTATGAAAAGGCGTTGAAGGTCGATCCGGCGTACCATCTCGTGTTGAATAACTATAGCTACAGCCTGTCCGAACGTGGACTCCAGCTTGAACGGGCACTGATCATGGCCCAGGAAGCAGTGCGGCAGGAGCCGGAAAACGCTTCATACCTCGATACGATCGGCTGGGTCTACTATCGTCTGGGCAACTATCCCGAAGCGGAAGCATACATTGCGAAGGCCATAGCCACCGGTCAGGCAAGCTCTGCTGTCCATGAGCACATGGGGGATATTTATTTCAAGATGGGTGATAAAGGGAAAGCCGAAAAATTCTGGCGTCAGGCATTGGAGATGAACTCCGATAATCCTGTCTTGAAGGATAAACTTGCCCGGGGGTCGATGTGATGGTGCGAAGGACCGGGGTTTGGGGAGTGGCAGTGGGCCTGGTCCTGCTCGGTGGATGTGGGTCGAGTTCCACCATGCGAACGGCGGGACGAACGGTGACGGTGGAGGAAGTGTTCCAGAGCGTCAGCCGGAACCAGGAGCGCCTGAAGTCGATGCATGGGGAGGGAAGGCTCAATGTCGAAACACCGGACTTCGCGCAATCGGCCTCCTTTACCCTGACCCTCCGGAAACCGGACTCGATCCTGGTGAAGATCAACGGTCCGTTCGGGATGGATGTCGGATCGGCCCTTCTGACCAGGAGCGATTTCCTTTTTTACAATAGCCTTCAAAACCAGCTCATCTCCGGGACGATGAATACCGCCAACCTCGGCCGGATTCTACGCTTGAACCTGACCTTTGATGAAATCATCAGCCTGTTCACGGGCGGCACGTTCCTCGAGGACGATCGCGACGAACCGGACAGGTTCAATATCGAAGACGATCAATTTGTCATGACCTATGCTCGTGCTTCGGGAACCAGGAAGTACTGGGTCGATCCTTCCTCCCTCTTGATTGGCCGGATCCAGTTTCTTGACCACCAGGGCAAAGTGGAGTTTGAGCAGCGCTTTACCAACTTCCGCGCTCTGGAAGGGACCTCGGTTCCTCACTCCGTGCGCATCACCCAGCATCGGGAAAGGCGCACTATTGCGATTTCCTACTCTTCGGTCAGCGTCAACACGGGCGAGTTCCAATTGCTCCTGAACGTTCCAACCAACGCCAAACGGATTTACTGGCAATAAATGCACAGGGGCCTTTTTCCATACGGAACGATCATGGTCTTCTGCCTTCTCCTGACGGGGTGGGGAGTGGAGAATGCCTCCGCCCAGCA
>JBBEBV010000045.1:0-1377 GCA_040882165.1 Bacteroidota bacterium | reverse complement strand
CTGTTTCTATCATCCAGAATCTAACCTCACTCCTTCGGCTTTTCACTCTTTTTCCCGAACTCCGGATCGATGTGTACGAGTTTGGCCACGATAAAACCGGGGATGGTGGCAAGGCAAACCCAAACAAAGAAGTTCTGGTACCCGATGGTCTCCTGCAGCCACCCGCTGAACATCCCGGGGAGCATCATGCCCAGGGCCATGAACCCTGTGCAGATCGCGTAATGCGCTGTGGAGTGCTTTCCCTGGGAGAGATGGATCATGAACAGCAAGTACGCCGCGAAGCCGAAACCGTATCCGAATTGTTCGAAGGCAACAGCGATGTTGATGAACAGAAAACTGTCCGGCTGAACGAACGAGAGATACACGTACACAAGGTCCGGAATGTTGATCGCCAGGACCATCCACCAGAGCCAGTACTTCAGTCCCTTCCTTGAAGCTGCGATTCCTCCGAGGATACCCCCGATCGTCAACGCGATCACCCCGACCGTTCCGTAAATAAACCCGATGTCGGTAGTCGACAACGCAAGTCCCCCGGCTTCACGCGGATCCAGCATGAACGGCTGAGCCAGCTTTACAAGCTGCGCCTCCGCAAAACGATAGAGGAGGAGGAACGCAAGAGCATACCCGATTTTTTCCTTCTTGAAGAAGGAAACGAAGGTTAGAAGAAATTCCTTTAAGAAGCTTGACGAGCCGCCGCCGACCGGTTTGTCCACAACCGGATAGGGGAGGACAAATTTGTGATACAAAAAGAACGAAAGGAACAACCCCGCGAGAATGAAGAAAGTGATCGACCACGCAAGCGGAATGTTCCCTTCGGACCCGAGGAGGTTATCGGTCTCCAGAAACCCGGCCAGCATCACGAGGAGTCCCTGCCCCGAAATCATGGCGATCCGGAAAAACGTACTCCGGATGCCGACGAACAGGGATTGATCTTTTTCCGTCAGGGAAAGAATGTAGAACCCATCCGCGGCAATATCGTGGGTAGCGGAGGCAAACGCCATCAGCCAGAACACCGCGAGCGTGTATTGAAAGAACGAGGGGAGCGGAAGTACGAATGCCACACACGCCAGACCCGCCCCGACGAAGAGTTGCATGGTCACCGTCCAGAACCGTTTCGTCTTGAGAAGATCGACCGCGGGACTCCACAGGGGCTTGATGACCCATGGGAGATACAGCCAGCTCGTGTAGAACGCGATGTCCTCGTTCGAGATCCCGAGCCGTTTGTACATCACGACGGAGACCGTCATCACAATGACGTAGGGTATTCCTTGAGCGAAGTACAGCGATGGCACCCAGGCCCAGGGGTTGCGGTAAGTTGTTTTTGCCATGATGAATCTCGTCAGTCGGTTTAGAGTTCGAAGATCAAAGTTCAAAGTT
>JBBEBV010000044.1:3233-8036 GCA_040882165.1 Bacteroidota bacterium | reverse complement strand
GGCCGCCTTGAGAAGTACTACCAGGAGGTCTGTTTGATGGAGCAAAGCTTCATCAAGGACTCCGGGAAGACGATCCGGGACCTCATCGATGAAGCCACAGGCAAGGTGGGTGAGAAGGTCGGCATCCGCCGGTTCCACCGCTACCATCTCGGCGAGTACTCGAATAATTTCTGAGAATTTGTCTCATCCCGAAGTGATTCGGGATTTTTTTCATCCTCACGACAGGTTGCATGGCCAAGCCACACTATAAGCGTATCCTCCTGAAACTCAGCGGCGAATCATTGATGGGGGATAAAGAATACGGCATTGACGACAAGGTCCTCAAGCTGTACGCAGCGGAGATCAAGGCGGTCCAGGAGGAGGGCGTTGAGGTCGGAATTGTGATAGGCGGCGGGAATATCTATCGCGGGGTTGAAAAATCCTCTGACGGGATCGACAAGGTGACGGGCGACCATATGGGCATGCTCGCGACCGTGATCAACGCGCTCGCCCTCCAGAGCGCCCTCGAGCACCAGGGTGTGTTCACGCGATGCCTCTCGGCGATCGACATGGAGAAGATCGCCGAATCGTTCATCCGCCGTCGCGCGATCCGGCACCTGGAAAAGGGAAGGATCGTGATCTTCGCAGCAGGGACGGGCAACCCTTATTTTACGACCGACACGGCCGCAGTGTTGCGGGCGATCGAAATAGAAGCCGATCTCATTTTGAAGGGGACCAGGGTCGACGGCGTTTACGACAGCGATCCCGAGATAAATGCCGCGGCGATTCGCTTTCCGGAGATTACCTACGCCGATGTCCTCAAGAACGACCTGCGGGTGATGGACCTGACCGCCATAACGCTTTCCAAGGAAAATAACCTGACGCTTGTGGTGTTTAACATGAATGTCCCGGGCAACCTGAAGCGCATCATCATGGGTGACCCGGTGGGCTCCAAAGTCGTCACCAAGCTGGAAATCAAAGCCCCTGAACTGCATGCATAACATTTCATCAATTGCGAGGTGAATGGTTATGGTGAAAGACATTTTAAAAAATGCGGAAGACCGGATGAAGAAGGCGGTGGAGGTTGTGCGCGATGAGCTGGTCAAAATCCGGACAGGAAAAGCAACCACGGTACTGTTGGATGGTGTGAAGGTTGACTACTACGGTTCCATGGTACCCCTCAGCCAGACGGCGAACGTCAGCACTCCCGACGTCCACACGATCTCCGTTCAGCCATGGGAAAAGGGGATGATCGCAGCGATTGAAAAGGCGATCCTGACCGCGAATCTCGGCCTCAATCCTGTGAACGACGGCAACATCGTCCGTGTGCCCATCCCGCCACTCAACGAGGAGCGCCGGCGCGAGCTGGTCAAGCTGGTGAAAAAATTCGCAGAGGACGGCAAGATCGCGGTCCGGAATGTCCGTCGTGACGCGATCGAGCATTTGAAGAAGTCCGAGAAGCAGGAACATTTCTCCGAGGATGAGCGGAAACGTGGTGAGGATGAGGCGCAGAAACTGACCGACAAACACATCAAAGACATCGAGCACCACCTCGCGCTGAAGGAAAAAGAAATCATGGAGGTGTGACGAAATCGCTTCAAGACAAGTAAAAGAAAGAACCCGGCCCATCGCCGGGTTTTTTCTTTTATCCCCTTCCTCATCATGCTCCAAAACCCTTCTCGCATGACTTACGAGAACGGGTCTCAACACTCCCTTGGCTTTTTATTGCCAGAGAAATGCACAGAAATCACAAAAGTTCTTAGAAGCCAGCTCAAAATCCGTATGCCTGTTGTTTTGGGCCACAAGGAGCGCAAAGAACACAAATTCTTTGTTCTTTTTCTTTGTGCTTCTTGTGTTCTTTTGTGGCCAATTTATTTTTGAGATGAGTTCTAGAGATTTGTCTTATGCCTTTTGCGCATTTCTGTGGATAAACCGTTTTGTGAGATGACTTCCTAATGCGCTTCGAGCCAGTTGTTCCCAACGCCGATTTCCACTTCGAGCGGTACATCAAGTTTCAACGCCTCCTGCATGTGTTTCTTGACGAGTGTCCTGATCGTCGATTCCTCCCCTTTCGCCAGTTCGAAGACAAGCTCGTCATGCACCTGGAGAAGCATGCGTGTCTGCAGGTCTTTCGAGCGAATGGCCTTGTCAATCCGGATCATGGCCAGCTTGATCATGTCGGCAGCGGTCCCCTGGATCGGCATGTTGATGGCCTGCCGCTCGGCGTTGGAACGTATGTTCTGATTGCCGCTTCTCAGGTCGGGAAGGTACCGCCGTCTGCCCCGCATGGTTTCCACGTATCCGCGAACACGTGCCGTCTCGATGGTGTCGTTGATGTAATGCTTGACCTTCGGGAAGCGTTCGAAGTACCGGCCGATGATCTCCTTCGCTTCGGCCTGACTGATTTCGAGTCGCGTCCCAAGTCCGAACGGGCCGATGCCGTACATGATCCCAAAATTCACCTCTTTGGCCTTGCGCCGCATGTCCCGCGTCACTTCCTTAAGAGGGACTCCGAAAACCTTTGACGCCGTGGTCGTGTGTACATCCTCCTGGTCCCGGAATGCCTGTGATAATCCCTCATCCCCCGAGATATGGGCCATGACCCTCAACTCTATTTGCGAGTAGTCTGCGGAAAGGATCCGGTTGCCCTTCTTGCCGGGAATGAATCCCTTCCGGATGGATCTGCCGATCTCCGTCCGAATCGGAATATTCTGCAGGTTGGGGTCGCTGCTGGACAGCCTTCCCGTCGCGGCAATCGTCTGGTTGTAGGAGGTATGGACGCGTCCTGTCCTGGGGTTGATCAGTGCAGGAAGGGCGTCGACGTAGGTTGACTTCAACTTTGAGAGTTGCCGGTACTCCAGCAGATGCTCCACGATCTCGTGTTCGTTGCGTAATTCCTCCAGCACGCTGACATCCGTGGAAAATCCCGTCTTTGTTTTCTTGACGGTTCGCAACCCGAGTGTATGAAAGAGCACCTCCCCGAGTTGTTGCGTCGAGTTGATATTGAACGGCCCGCCGGCAATTTTGTGAATGTCTTTCGTCAGGTTCGCCAGTTGTCCCTCCATCACGCCGGACATCTTCCGCAGGTAGTCCACATCGATCGCGATGCCCGCTTGCTCCATGCGCGCGAGGACCGGAACCAGAGGAAACTCCATATCCTCGCAGAGTTTTGTCATGGAAGCGGATTTCAACTTCCGACGGAACTCGTCGTAGAGGCGAAACGTGATATCGGAGTCTTCACAGGAGTAATCCGAAAGAGCTTCGAGGGGAACTTCCCGGATCCCCTTCTGGTCCTTCCCGGTCCCGGTGAGCTCTTTGTAGGAAACCATCTTATACCCAAGGTGCTCTCTTGCAGAGGCATCCAACCCGTGCCTGCCGTCGGCCCTCAACACATAGCTCGCAACCATGGTATCGACGACCGGTCCGGCAGTCTCTATCCCGTACTGGGAAAGGACAAGCATGTCGTACTTGATGTTATGCCCGACCTTGGTGATCGTGGAGTTCTCGAGACCCGGTTTCAACGATTTGACGACGACATCCGGATCCAACCCCTGTTCGCCGGAATCAACCCTGGCACGGTCGCCGAATAAATCGCGCGACTCCGCTCCGGCGCGTGATTGAACCGCGATAAAATATGCCTCGCGCGGTTTTAAGGAAAGCGATACACCGACTAATTCCGATTGCAGGGCATTCGTGGAGGTGGTCTCCGTATCGAACACAAACTCGGAAGCTTTTTTCAAACGGGTGACCAGTTGCCTGAGTTCCTTCTCTTCCGTGATCAATGTGTACGTGTGCTTGTCGGTTCGGATATCCGAAAGGATTACTTCCGGTGGAAGAACCTCCGCAGCGTCCTCCTGAGTTTTGGCGGGGGCACTTTCCCCTTTTCGCAAAGTGGCGAGAAGTGAGCGGAAATCGAGCTCCTCAAACAGCGCCGAAAGGGCTGCGATGTCCCTGGGCTTCGCCTGAAGCTGGGGAAGAGTGATTTTGATCGGGACGTCGGTGTCGATGGTCACCAGTTGCTTGGAAAGCAACGCGAGCGCCTTATTCGCCTCGAGCTTTTGCTTCACTCCCTTTTGCTCGATCTTGCCGATATTCATGTAGAGGTTTTCGATGCTGCCGTATTTCTGGATGAGCGGGATTGCCGTCTTCTCCCCGATGCCCGGAACACCCGGCACGTTGTCGGAGGTGTCACCAATCAACCCAAGGACGTCGATCACTTTATCGGGAGTGACACCGAACTTCTTCCTCACCCCTTCAAGATCAACAATCTCCACCTCGTCCCCCGAACGACCGGGTTTGTACATTTTCGTTTTGGGAGAAACCAGCTGCATAAAATCCTTGTCCGAGGTGACCAGGAACGTCCGCATGTTTTCCTTCTCTGCCCGCCTGGCGAGCGTCCCCATGATGTCATCTGCTTCGAAACCGTTCATCTCCAGCAGGGGAATGTTAAAGGCTTTCACGACATCCTTGATCATGCCGATTTGCGGGACCATATCCTCCGGCATCTCCTGGCGCGTGGCCTTGTACTCTTTATACGCTTTATGGCGGAAGGTGGGGGCGGCGGTATCGAACACCACGGCGATAGAGTCGGGGTACTCCTGCGAGAGAATACGGTTCAGGAACGTCACGAACCCGTACACGGCGCTTGTGTTCTGCCCTTTGGCGTTCGTCAGGGGGCGATGGATAAAGGCGTAGTAGGCGCGATACATAATCGCGGAGCCGTCAACGAGATACAGTCGTGGTGCCGATGCCATGGTGCTCTCAGGATGGTGTGAAAAGAAGATAGAACCCAAACAGCAGGATGAAAGCCGAGACGGTTGCCCG
>JBBEBV010000044.1:1664-3133 GCA_040882165.1 Bacteroidota bacterium | reverse complement strand
TTGCCGAGATGGACGATCGAAACGAGGAAGACGGCGGTTTTCACATCATAGAAAAGGGTAAACGTTGGGGTCAACACCGTCCCGACACCGAAGCCGGTCAGGAGTGTGACCGCACTGATAAGAAACGTCGCGAGGAGAACGATCAAATATTCGATCGTGGTCATGACTGTGGTTCCTCGGCGGCAGTCGCGACGTGGAGGACGCCGGACCGTTCGGGTTTGTCCATATCGATAAAATAGTTGCGCACGACAAAGGTGGCGGCGAGGAGGAACCCTCCCGCAACCAGAAAAACCGACCGTATTCCGTAGAGTCCTCCAATCATGCCGCCCAGGGGCGCACCAATCAGGTTTGCTAGGACGTTAAAGCTTGTTCCAATTCCCATAATCCCTCCGCGGCGATCGAGCGATGTATTCTTATTGACGTAGGAATACAGGGCCGGAAGCATGCCTCCAAGACAGAAGCCAAGGATGGCCCGAAGAATAATGAGTTGAGAGGCATGGGTCACAAATGCATGGAGAGCATACGCGGCTGCTGCCCCGGCGAATGCCAGGGAAAGATTCTTGCGATAGCTTTTGGCATCGTTTCGTTTTCCCCACCACGGGGCGGACACGACCGTAAAAACCCCTGCGATGGCGAAGATCGCTCCCGCCGCTGTTGCGACGTACCGTTCTGTCTGGAGAAGTGAATCGACAAAGAGCGCAAAGATCGGCTGCACAAGAAAGACGGACATCTGTGAAACCAGAATGACCAGGAGTACAATGCGGAGCGGTTTCGATGCAAGCGCGTACGAATAGTTGCTCAGGAGCGAGTGCTTGGATACTGGTGTGGCTGCCTGTTGTTTTTTCTCGGTGACGAACCGCATGATAATAAGTCCCGTGACGCTGCAGAGTCCGCCAACGATAAAGAAAATGGGACGGTAACCGAACGCGTCGGCCAGCGACCCTCCGACCAACGGCCCGATCACATTGCCCGCCGACGTTGCCGTTTGAAGAAGGCCGATCGCATATCCCGATTGTTCCCGTGGCGTGTTCACGGAAACGAGGGCGAGCGCCGCTGCGAGAAACCCGCTGAGGGCTCCCTGGATCATCCGGAAGAAAAAGAGCATTTCCACGTTGGGGGCCATCCCGATCAGGACCTGGGAAATGGCCAATCCGAAGATTGCGCGGACAGTCATCAGCTTCCGGCCATAACGGTCCCCCAGGAACCCCCAGACCGGCGTCAGAAAAAAGGCGGGAAGAAACGGGCCTGCAAAAACCAGGCCGCTCCATTGCGCGACGGCGGATGGAGTGGTGACGCCGAGTGATCGGATGTAGAACGGGAGGAAGGGAACCACAAGGCTCATCCCCATCATCGCGATAAATTGGGCGCCCCAGATGATGTACAGATTACGGCGCCAGGGTTCGATTCCTTGCAGCATCATGGTGGAGAACGCGAAGTGAACGTCAAGATGAACTGACGGTGAATATACG
>JBBEBV010000044.1:0-1564 GCA_040882165.1 Bacteroidota bacterium | reverse complement strand
CCTTATCGTATGCGCCGAATCAATATCTATATCCTCATGAGCATCCAGCTGATGATCGCCGGAGGAACGCACATCGTGGCCAAGGCTGTCGTCACCCAGGTGGACCCTGCGGCGGTCCTGCTGCTGCGTTCGATCATCTCCTCGCTCGGGATGATGACGATCTTTTCCCTGAAAGGGAGGAGGCTGGCCATCGACCGGGAGGATGTCGGTGCTTTCCTCCTGCTGGGAGTGCTGGGCATTCCGTTGAACCAGTTTTTTTATCTCTATGGGATGCAGTTCACAACAGCTGCGAACGGAGCTCTGCTCTATGCTGCCACGCCGTCGTTCGTCCTGGTCCTTTCCCATTTTATGTTGAAGGAGTCCATTACCCTAAAAAAGAGCTTTGGGATTGCCCTTGCCTTTTTCGGCATCAGCATCGTTGTTTTCGAACGAGGGATTGATTTCTCATCCCAGTATACATTCGGGAACATTATGGTGTTGATCGCTGTCGTGGCATGGGCCCTGTTCACCATCCTGGGAAAAAGAATGATCCTCAAGTACGGCGCCCTCCACACGACGGCTGTCATGATGCTGTTCGGCTCCGTTTCGTTTTTCCCGTTCGGGGCAGTTCTGGCGGTGGATTTTCCTTTTTCGCAACTCACATTCGGGCAATGGTCCGGAATTCTCTATCTTAGTGTGGGAACTTCTATCATAGGTTACTTGCTTTGGTACTATGCCCTCAGCCGCATCGATACGGCAAAAGTTGCCGTTTTTGCCAACGGGCAGCCCATTTTTGCAACCCTTCTTTCGCTTGTCTTCCTTGATTATACCATCACCGGGAGTTTTGTGACGGGGGGCATACTGACGCTGATTGGGGTCGTCATCACACAACTTGGGTAGGATAGTTTGCATGTTTCATTGGGATCCGGACTGGACCACCGGAGTCTCAAATCAAACATTCCTATCTAAGGGGGTTGTATGAATGCGACGTATGTGGCGGCGTATGGTGTGTTGAGCATTTTGCTCGGGTTCTGGAGCTGGCACAGGGGACACGGTTTCTGGCTCGGGCTTTGCTTTTCTCTCCTGTTGACTCCTGCCCTTGGATTTCTGACGGTGGCATTGACACCGCCGGTCGTTTTGGTGGAGACGGCACGGGGCAGGAAACGATCATGTCCTCACTGTTTTGAGCTTACCCGCATCGAGGGGCAATTCTGTGACTTGTGTGGCAGGAATATCAACCGCGAAACCGTGACCGGTTTCCTCCGCCTCGGGGAGCTGTTTGTTGGGTTGGTGGTAACGATACTTGCGGTCCACCTGCTGATGGAGAATCCATTTAAACCCTCCAGACAGACGACGATGCAAAAGATCGAACAGGCGATCCAGGGAGAGAGGGTGAAGCAAGGGTCATGAACATCATGGCCCCAAGCCTTTGATTCCGCTTCTACGGTTCAGGTATCTTCAGGGTCAATTTTTCGAACAGCCCGCGATGTGCATCGCGGGCTGTTTTTGTAATTGCTTCTCCCATCCATTTTCAATATCTTTGTGCCGTTGGAGAGGTGGCCGAGTGGCTGAAGGCACAGGTTTG
>JBBEBV010000043.1:5449-8036 GCA_040882165.1 Bacteroidota bacterium | reverse complement strand
CGCCGTTTCCTTTCCATGGTCGGCAAGGGAGCGGGATTGGCGGCCCTCTCTTCCGCTACCGTCGCATCTCTGCTCGATGATCTCCACGCAGCCACAGCACGTGTGGCGCATCTGTCACCGGAGCAGGCGGCCATGGATGAGGACTTCTGGTTCCATATCCAGGAATCCTTTTCCGTCACCCGTGGCATCATCAACCTGAACAACGGAGGGGTCTCCCCATCACCACGACTGGTCACCGAAGCGTTCTGCCGGTACACCTGGCAACAGGAGGATGTCACCGCCTACACGATGTGGCAAATCCTGGAGCCGCAATCGGAGACCATCCGGACCGGCCTTGCAGAGATCTTCGGCTGCGACCGCGAGGAGGTTGCGATCACACGCAATGCGTCCGAATCCCTCGAGATCCTGCTGATGGGGATGGATTTGAAGTCTGGGGACGAGATTCTCAGCACAACGCAGGACTATGGGCGAATGCTCACCACGCTCCGTCAGCGCGAACTGCGGGAAGGACTGGTCCTGAAGATGATCAAGATCCCGATCGCTCCAAAAAGTCTGGATGATATCTACAAGGAGTTTGAAAAGGCAATCACCCCCCGCACAAAAGTCATTCTCATGTCACACGTCATCAATATCACTGGTCAGATCATGCCGGTGAAGAAGGTGTGCGACCTCGCCCATGCGAAAGGGATCGAGGTGATTGTGGATGGAGCGCATTCTTTCGCACACTTCGATTTCAAGCAAAGCGATCTGAACTGCGACTATTACGGAGCGAGCCTTCACAAATGGCTCTTTGCGCCCAAAGGAACCGGGATCCTGTACGTCAAGAAAGACAAAATCGAAAAAATCTGGCCCCTGATGGCTGCCGAGAAAAAGCAGAAGGGGGATATCCGGAAGTTCGAGGAGATCGGGACCCATCCGGCGGCCCCGCGTCTTGCTATCGGAGAGGCAATCCTCTATCATCACGGCATCGGGGCGAAGCGAAAAGAGGAGCGCCTCCGATATCTCTCGCGGTATTGGATGACCAAGCTCAAGGACCTTCCGAATGTCCGTTTCCACACGTCATGGGAACCGAATCAGTCGTGCGGCATCGCCAACATCGAGATCGTCGGGATCGAACCCGGGGCCATCGGGAGCTATCTGATGGACAAGCACAAGATCTTCACGACACCGATTTTGCACGACGAATTCAAGGGGATCCGCATTACTCCGAGTGTGTACACGACGTTGAACGAACTCGACCGCTTTGTCGACGTCATGACCACCATCTCAAAGAAAGGATTACCCAAGTAATCAGCTTGATTCTTAGTGCGTTATCGCCTATTATGTCAACCCAATCGTATACACCACAACCAGCACTATCCACCATAAGGAGGATCCTATGAATCGATCGCTGCGATATGTTGTGCTTGCTGTTATCCTGGCAAGTTTTGGCGCGGATGTTCAGGCGCAGGTTCCACAATCGCCACTCTTCCCGCAACTTCGCACACCCCGGATCAGCCAGGGTGCGAAGATCACGCAGGTCATCGGTCTCAGTGAGGCAACCATTTATTACCACCGTCCGGGAGTCAAAGGGCGGGAAATCTGGGGCAAGCTTCTGCCGTATGGATCGATCTGGCGCGTAGGAGCCAACGAGCCGACGTTGCTCACCTTCAGCGACCCGGTAACGATTGCAGGAAAGCAACTCGGAGCGGGGACCTACCGGCTGGTCATGGTTCCAGGGGAGAAAGATTGGGCCGTCATCTTCAATTCCGAAGTGAAGAACTGGGGGACCGTGTACGAGGAAAAGTACGATACCTTGCGTTTCAAAGTTACGCCCCAATGGGGCACGCACGAAGAATGGCTTAGCTTCAGCTTTACAGACCTGACGCCCAGTTCCGCGACGGTGGTGCTTGCGTGGGAAAAGGTCAGGATCCCGTTCAAGATTGAGTTCAATACGCTCGGCAAACTGCAGTCCTCCGTTGGCAACTGGCAAATCCTGAACTCAGCCGCCCGATCTGCCCTGGACAATAACGTCTATATTAACGAGGCGGTGGATTGGGCCGACCGCGCCCTGGCCATGAACAAGAATGCGAATACGCTCCGAACGAAAGCTGAACTCCTGGCGAAGGCAGGAAAAAAGCAGGAAGCGATCACTGCGGGGGAGGAAAGCCTGAAGATGTTCAAGGCGATGGATCAGAGCAGGATGGCGGATTTCCAGAAACAGCAGATTGCAGATTTTGAGAAGATGGTCGCTGACTGGAAGAAGTAAAACAAGTTAAGCGTGAAAACAAAACCTGACAGGTTTCAGAAACCTGTCAGGTTTTTTTTGTTTTTGTCGTGCGATCAGCCCGCCTGTTGAGAGCTCTCACTCGTCAGGCGGGGACGCTGTCTCGCATAATTGGCGACTCAGCGAGTCGCCCTACAATCTCCTGTTATCACGTGAGCGATTTTACAAATGGCTCCATGACATGGGTCCACTTCCAATCCTGCCAATGCTTACAAAGGCCCGCGTTAACCGGGTTATAAGCAACGTATTGGATTATTCGTTCCAATTTAAGGTTTTCCAAAATCTTCGTAACAATGTAGGGCGACGAGTCTCGTCGCCCTA
>JBBEBV010000043.1:0-5349 GCA_040882165.1 Bacteroidota bacterium | reverse complement strand
ACTTAAGGTTTTCCAAAATCTTCGTAACAATGTAGGGCGACGAGTCTCGTCGCCCTACAGGGGAAAACACTTGATGTACATGATTCGGCATGATGCAAAACGCCAAGAGATCATAAACACTTTCATCGCGATGCAATATTGCTTCCTTCACAATCCTCGCAACCTCGTCATCGGCAAGCCACTTATTCCCCGACTGAGCGCGGTCGAGAAAGCCGTCGAAATGGCCAAAGTATCTCCTGTGCTCTTCCTCCTGTAATATTTTTTTTCTTTCCGGATCTTCTTCCCGTTCAATCAGGCGTTCTCGCATTTGCCTGTCTTCCATCAGTCTCCCTAATACATCAGCGGGCAACGAGCCTATCAATCGAAATGTGACAAAGAATGTCGCCTGTGCGGGTTGGTAGTGCGGCAAGCGCCGGCGATAAAAGTCGTTGCTGTTCAAGGGCATGGGTTTCAAACTGAAGTATTGTGCGAGACGCTGTCTCGCATAATTGGCGACTCAGCGAGTCGCCCTACAATCACATTGCTTACGGGAACAATTCAGCGGATTTTGAGAGGTACGAGAGGATTCAACAGGAGGGCCACCCCCACCACCACCCCACACCCGATCACATTGTACCAAAGCCAGGCAATATCGGTGAAAGCGAAACAGTACAGTACGACGGCTTCGCCGACAAACGCGGCGATGAACGTTGCGGTCCCTCCAACTCGCTTGATGTAAAAAGCCAGCAGGAAGATTCCGAGCAACGTCCCGTAGAACAGCGACCCAAGGATATTGACCGCCTCAATGAGCGATCCAAGTTGCGCTGCGTATTGCGCGAACGCGATCGCGTAGATCCCCCACAACACCATAGAGGTCCGGGAGACAAAAAGATAATGCCGCTCGTCCGCCTCCTTCCGGAAATGTCTCTTGTAGATATCGACAACCGAGCATGTCGCAAGGGCGCTCAATTCCCCCGACGTAGAGGACATCGACGCCGCGAAAATGCACGCGAAAATCAATCCCACCAACCCTATGGGCAAATAGCTCATCACAAACGACAGGAAGATATAGTTTGTGTCGTTGGGATCCCCTCCGTTCTCTTTGATGAGTCCCATCGCCTCAGCCCTGAACGACTCAGCGTACTCCTTTGATTCCAGAAGTTCACGATGTGCTTCCTGAATCCGTTCCGCGTCTCCCGACTGTCTCGCACCCAGATACTCCTGGAGCCACTCCCCCTGTTCCCGGAGGGCAATCTCATAGTTCCGTTCCACTTCGGCAAACCGATCCCCGTATTGGCTCTGCCGCACTTCTGCCAAAGCCGTCGGATTAAAGAAGATCGGGGGACGCTCGAACTGAAAGAAGACAAAAACCATCGCCCCGATGAACAAGATGATGAACTGCATAGGGACCTTGGCCATCCCATTGAACAACAATCCGATCCTGCTCTGAGCGACCGAACTCCCGGTAAGATACCGCTGGACCTGCGATTGATCGGTCCCAAAGTAGGCGAGGGCGACGAACAGTCCCCCGATCAACCCGGACCAGAAGTTATAGCGATCATTGAGGTCGAAGGTGAAGTCCACAACGTTCAGGCGCCCCATCCCCCCTGCAACATGGAGGGCGTCGAGGAACGACACCTCCTCCGGAAGTGAGAAAATGATGACAACAAGTGCTATCACCATCCCCGACATGATGATGAGCATCTGTTGGAAGTGCGTCCAACTCACCGATTTGACCCCCCCTGAGGCGGTATAGGCGATGATCGCTCCTCCGATCACTGCTGATGTGAAACGCAGATCCCACCCCAGCATCACGGAAAGCACAATCGAGGGAGCGTAGATGGTGATACCAACCGCCAGCCCGCGCTGGATCAAAAAGATGATACTGGTGAGCGTCCGCGTTTTCAGGTCGAAGCGTTGTTCGAGGTATTCGTAAGCGGTATAGACGCCGAGCTTATGAAAGATGGGAACGGCAGTGATGGAAAGAATGACCATGGCGAGGGGCAGTCCGAAATAAAACTGCACGAACCGCATCCCGTCAACATACGCCTGCCCCGGGGTGGAAGTGAATGTAATCGCGCTCGCCTGTGTCGCCATGATGGACAACGCAACGACATACCATTTCATCTGGCGATCCGCGAGCAGGTATCCCTGAATACTTCGCGTTCCCCGTCCTTTCCACATTCCGTACAGAACGATCGAAAGGAGCGTTGCGACGAGAACAATCCAGTCGAGCGTTCTCATTCGAACGCCCGTCGGAAAAAATACATCAGAAGGATCAGGAGGACCAATTCACCCAGGACCAGCGCATACAGGAGGCGCCACGACCCAAACATCGGTGGAGCCTCTTCGTCCGGGGAATGTGGGGGGGTCTGTTGGGGCTCAATCGGCATGATCGGGATGATTCAATGTGAAGCTCCCGCTTTGGGAAGCGACAGGATGTTGGCGAACAACCGGTAGGCTCCCGGAACTCCGGCCGGGAGCTGGCGAAAGAAAGCATACCCCGTGTAAACGAAGTTACCCCGGCCATGGCGTGCGACGAGGAGTCCACCCTGCCGGGACTTTTCTCCCGGGTCGTTGCTGGCAATGACCGTTTCGTACTGTGGATCCCAAGCCCCGGCAAAATAGAGTCCCCGCTCCTGAACCCAGCCGTTGAAATCCCGCTCGGTGATTTTGTTCGGTTGGTTCAGCACGGGGTGGTCCGGCTTCAAAATAGTCATCGGCGCTTCCTCCACGGTCACCCGATCCCTTGAAACTGTGAAGGGAAAAGGACCAAGGTTTTCGGATTCTCCCCGCTGCAACGTAACAAATTGAACAACGTAAGTTCCCCCTTGTTCGACATATTCCATCAGCCGTCGCTGATGGGCCCGGAGCTTCGGCCGCGTATTATACGCCCGTACGCCTGCCACGATCGCGTCGAACCGGGAGAGTTCCGCGTCTGCAATCTCTTCATCACTCAACAGCACCACATGGTAGCCCATCTGCCGTAACCCCGCAGGAATATCATCGCCGGCTCCCATGATGTAGCCGATGGTGCTCCCTTGTTTCTCAAGATCGATGCGAAGGAGTTTCGCTTCAGCCGTCTGAAACAGCGTCTGGGGGGGAATGTGAGGATATTGAATCGTGCGCGCTCCATGAGTGATGACCCTTCCATCCACTTCTGCAAAAGCGGAGAGAGTTCCATTCGCCGCACCGTTTGACGGGTGCACCCGGAACGTTTCTCCCCGCTCCTCCCCCCGGGCGGAAAGATCAAAGGGGATCGAGGGCGGATCGACGGTCCAGCCGGAGGGAACCTGCAGACGAACAACCCCCTTCACAGCTCCGCCGCCATTCCTCAGGTTGACCATGATGTTTCTCGAACCGCGATGGGGAAACAGTTGGACAGGTTCCTGCAGGCTGACACTGACACGGGGAATGATTTCGAAGCTCCTGTATTGCTCCCCTTCCACCGGATCAACCCAACGAAACCGGAACGGAACCTCCAGGTCGAGTTGCTGATCGAACACCTTCAAGCGCACGTGCACACTGTACGGGGGTACGTTTTCCGGACTGCCGATAAGGAGCTGGTCATTGACCGCATAGGAACCCTTGAAGGGCTTTCTCTTCAACCAGTATGGTTGCGTAAAACCGGCATCCGCGGGAACGCGGAAGGGAAAACGAGCCTGGATGGACCTGTTAGCCTCCAGCAACGCCTGGAACACCGTATCCTTTTGCCCCAACGGAAGCGAAACACTCTCGACAAAAAACGGAGCCTCCGATCGATTCAGCATCGTCACCAGCACCGTGAGATCGGTCCCGGGGCTCGCGGAGAAATCCGACGTGAGCGCATCGATCCATAACCCTGCGCAGGAACGGATGACCTCGACAAGTTCCCGCTTCTTTACCCCGGCCCAGGTGCGATCCTCCAGGGAGGAGAGCTCGCGGTACGCCTGAATGAGAATCGGCAGGATCCTCGCGGGGCTATTCGGATTGAATACGCGGTCGGCCTCATCGAAGAGCCGCGCAACCTTCTCCCCTCCCCGGACCCGCGACCAGGTCAGGTTCACTCCCTCAAACAGATCATGGGATGCCGAATCGCCGAGAGTGTGCTGGAAGTAATTGATGAACGATCCGCGATTCTCCGCCGCTCCGAACCCCTGACTCTTGTGCATGCTCCGGCTGATCCCTGCAATCTCCGTGAACGACTTCCCGAGGAGGGGTGTGTATCCGCCGGCATCGAGCGTCATGGCTCCGGGCGGAACCGGGGCGGCTGACTGTTGAAAGCGAAAGACGTTCCAGACAAGGCGCCTGGGTTTCCAGACCTCCACGTACCGCAATTGTTCGGGAAATTTTTCCGGATCTCCTGCGGCGAGGAACGCCTCCTGTGCGAGAAGCGCCGAGCCGGTGTGATTGCCATGCCCGCCCTGTGTTGGAGTAAAGGGGGTGATGACAACGTCCGGACGGAAGGATCGTATGGCCCATACCACGTCGGACAATGCTTTGTCTTTTTCCCAGATTCGGATCGTCTCCTCCGAACTCTTCGAATATCCAAAATCGAGGGCACGGGTAAAAAGTTGTTCCGCCCCGTCAATGTGACGGGCTGCCAGGAGTTCCTGCGTCCGGATAATGCCCATCAACGCCCCCTGTTCCGCGCCGATCAGGTTCTGTCCCCCTTCTCCCCGCGTCACCGAAAGGTACGCCGTCCGGATGAGGCGTCCCCGGGCCAGTGTGGCCAGAACAGCGGTGTTTTCATCGTCTGGATGAGCGGCAACATAAAGAGCACTTCCGAGGACGTTCAGTTTTTTCAACGCGAGAGCCAACTCGCCGGCCTCCATGACATGCGGCGACTGGGAGTAGCTTTGGCTCGAACAGTGAAAGAACAGGAGAAGAGTGAGGGAAAAACGGTGACAACTCATGAACCGGGATCCTTCCGCAGTGGCTTGCCCATACCGGACACGTTGACTTTGACTCGTTTCTTCATTATACAACAGTGGTTGCCAATGTTCTGACAAGGGTGAGCGTGATTTTCAGTCATCCTCTGTGATGGAGAAGAACGGGGGGAATATACAACTCCCCTTTTGGAGCCGCAAGAAAAATGTGACGAATCCCCGGCAAACGAAACTTCACGGATCGGACCAGCAAACCTTATGCGGGAAAAAGATAAACTCTTACGACAAAACATCAGGATGCTCGGCAACCTCCTTGGAGAGGTGATCATCGAACAGCAAGGGATTGAACTGTTCGAGCTCGAGGAAACGATCCGTCGAACGACAAAACAGCTCCGGCGCCGACCCTCGGATGCACAGCTCGCGCTTCTCCGTTCGCTGATCCGGGAGATGAACCCTGAGACCATGGGATGGATTCTCCGGGCATTCACCACCTACTTTCAGC
>JBBEBV010000042.1:0-1390 GCA_040882165.1 Bacteroidota bacterium | reverse complement strand
CCTCCCCTGAGCACTCTTGAAGGGCTTCCTTCTGCTCACCATGGTATTTCAGAATTGACACTATGGGCTACTGCTCGACGTAGAATTCAATGCGTCGATTCTCCGCCCGGCCTGCATCCGTCGTGTTTGGCGCCACGGGTTCGTTCATGCCTTTCCCGACCGTTTTCATCCTGTTCGAGGGGATGCCTTTTTGGACGAGCCAGTTCTTCACGGACTGAGCCCGCTGCAACGACAGACTCTGATTGTATTGCTGGCTCCCCACATTGTCCGTATGCCCGCTGATTTCCACCGAGACATCAGGATTCGCGACAAGCGCGTTGTAAGCAATGGTGAGGATCCTCTCGGAAGCGTACGTGAGAGTCGCCTTGTTGAACTCAAACGTGACGCCCGTCAGAACAACCTTCTTGCCTTTTTCCAGAATGATGATCATATCGCCGGCCTTTTTCAGGTCGGCCAACCGACGCGCTTCGGCATCGGCCAGGTCCTTCACTCTTCTCGCCTCTGCATCGGCGGCTGCTCTGATGCGCAGTGACTCTGCATCCGTTGCTCCCTTGACACGCTGTGCCTCTGCGGCTGCATCCGCCGCCTGCTTCACTCTTCGGGCTTCAGCATCGGCTAATTCTCTCACCCGCCGCGCCTCTGCATCGCTCGCTTCTTTGACCCGTCTCGCCTCTGCTGCGGCATCGGCCTGCTGCTTCAAGCGGGCTGTTTCCGCGTCGGCAAGCGCCTTCTCTTTGTCCCTTGCCTCCTGGTAGCTGCTTCCCAGCGAAAAAGCAAGTCCGGCGGAGAAACCGTAAAAACCATCATGTTTCGAGTTGGTAATGTCATTGAGATCGGTATCCGTACGGACGCGTCCATCGAGTTTGTCGGAGAGTGACAGATTATACCCTCCGTTGATGGACAGGAACACGGACCTGGAAAGTCTGGTTTGGATACCGGCGCCAAAAGGAACCATCATTAAAAGGTCAGTGCCGCTGACATTAAGCTGTTTCGAACCAGCGAACCCGGCATAGAGATACGGAAACAAATCCGGCAGAGAAAACGGACTCAGGAGCAGACGCATCTCTCCAATGCCGGTTTCTGCAGAATACACATTGGGAGATACGAGTTTCGTATAACCCATCCCCAGTTGGCCAATAAGGTTGGGAGAGAGGAGGTCAAACTGGAGGAACCCGCGATACTGCATTCCCCATTTGTCGGCGCTGTGATTCCCTCCGTGGGCGCCGCCCGCTTCCAGGCCCCACGCGAGCTTGGAATCCATAAATTGTGCCTGGAGGTGGTTCTGGAAACCGAACGCTGCGACCAGGAGAGTGCATAGGATAAAACGTTTCATGATGACGCCTCCTTGATTGGGTTGGTAAATTTTGTGAACTCTGTTACGTGTAGAGCA
>JBBEBV010000041.1:0-1393 GCA_040882165.1 Bacteroidota bacterium | reverse complement strand
CCCCCCTTCAATTTCGTGTCTCGCACGGTGGCTGTAAAGAGGGTGGCGTTCGGATCGTCCGTATCAGGCATGGCTTTGCTAACATCACCGGAGAGCACGAGGTCGGAGGCGCCTGGTCCATCGACCGTCAGATTGATCTGGCTTCCGGAGACGATCGGCAAGCCATTGGGATCCTGGACCCGATAGGCAAAGGTTGTGAAACCGCTGTCAGGAACCACAACGGTAGACGTGGGAACCAGAATCCGCGTCGCTCCCGACAATGTAACCTGAATGTTGCGAGAGATCACCGTTCCACTATCACCGATCGTGGTAGCAGTGATAAGAGCAACGCTGTTCGCCGGTCGGGGGTTTCCCGAAATAAGGTCAACGGTGGCGATTCCGTCCTTGTCGGTTAATGCAGACGGCTGAATAATTCCGCCCGTCGTTGTGAAATAGATCGCCGTGCCGGGTTGTACAGGATTGCCGTGTTTGTCACCTACGACAACCGTGATGCCTGCGCGGAGATTATCAAAAACTCCCCCTGCAATGTTGGCTTTGCTGCGGCTTATGGAGAACCGCTCCTGGACCGGTAACCCCCCCGAAATCGTAAGCCTCACCGGGCTTGACTTTATGGTAGAACTGCCCACGGTCGCCGTCGCATAGACCTGTACGACTCCGGCCTTTTCTCCGCTCGAGATCCTTGTCGTTACACGTCCGGAGAGTGGATCACTCTCGCTCTCCGCTGGGTACACATACTCGCCCCCACCGGGTCCACCGAGAATTGTGAAACGAACCTTCACCTTATTCACTCCCCCGACGGGAATGCCGAGCGAGTCTCGAACCTCAAACGTCAAAATGGATGTTTCATTCGGGCCAGTGCCGCGAATCGAAATATTTTCTGTCGAGGCTCCGATGAGAACGATGTTCGCCGGTTTGCCGGATGAAAGAGTGCCGGCCGGGCTCGTGCTGTCGGCCCTGACCCGAAGGACGATTGATGTATCGACGCCGGGAGTGATCGAGATGCCGACGGTATCGTTTTTGAAACCGGCAGCGCTGCCGATGACCTTTGTGGAAAAAGAACCGGTCAGCATAAAGCGGAGCCGGAACGATCCGTCCGCTTTCGAGGTATCCCGCGTCCGTCCATCGATATCATAAACGGTCGCGTTCGCTATCGGGGAGAGGTTGTCGTTGCGCAGGACCGTGCCACGCACGAACGTCTCCACTTCGTTGGTCTTCTCGTCCACCGGTTCAACCGGATTCTGGCAGGAAGAGTTCAGCACCAAGGTGGCCGTAAATCCCCAAAGCAGTATCTTCCGTAGATTCATAACACGCTCCCCATTGACTGTGAACATTCGAGAATCCAATCTTGATCATCGGCTCGACTGAGCGACTCGACTGAGCGACTCGACTGAGC
>JBBEBV010000040.1:6223-8189 GCA_040882165.1 Bacteroidota bacterium | reverse complement strand
TCGTCGTACGAGCAGTTGGGTGAACGAAAGAAAGCATTGGAGTTGTTCGACGAGGTCATCCGGGATTGGAAGGATATCGAAGCAGCCCGACCGGCTGTGTTTTTTGCCGAGCTCCACAAACGCTGGATTGAGGCGGGTAACTAGAAGAGGTCGTTGCGAGGGTCATGCCGGAGAAAACGAACAGAGAATTGCGCCCGCCCGGATCATGGAGGAAGAGCTACCAGAAGTATTTCGCTCTTGCCTTCCTGATTGCGGCCCTTGCCCATTTGACGGTCACGGGTGTGTACCACGTGGCAACGGAACGCGCCCCCACGGAAGTGGGTGTGATGGTGGAACGGAAGGAATACGAGCTGGTGCAGCCCCCGGTGAAATTCGAGCTCCGGGCCCCGAAGCTGGCCAAGTCGTTCTCCGTGACCAAGGTTCCGTCTTACACGGAGTCGTTTACACCGCGCGAGATCAAGTTCGAGCCGACCCAGGTGACCCGCGCGGAACAGACTCCCGTTTCCGCGTCAGCGTCCGAGCGAGCCGCCGGACGCGCAAGTCGGGTTGAAGGAAGCATCTTCTACGGAGCCATGACCGGCGGAGCAGGCGCGGAGGCGAGTTGGGGTATCCCGGGCGGGGCGGTGGCGTTTGGACGGAGCCTCGGCACCGGCGGACGTTTGGGTTGGGGCGAAGGGCAAACGGCGGGAGTGGATTTCAAGCCCGACTTCAACGACGAGGTCCTGAACGTCCGGACCGGGGGAACGGGCCTCGCAACGATGAGAAGCGAGTTGATCGGGTCTGAAAACCTGACAGACCGGTTCGAGGGATTCATCGAGATAAACCCATCCAACAAGAAAAAAATCCGGGGCTTCATCAATTTTTACCAGTTGCGATGGAGGGCGACGAAATCGGAACCGAACGGCGAGGAGGGATGGAATGTGTTCCCCAGGGCCCTCCCCACCCTTCAGGAGTACGCGCATGACAGCACCGACGTCCGCGTCACGCTCTCGGGCAACATCAAGCTTGACGATCGCCGGCTCTGGGAAATACCGATCCTCTTTATGATGGGGTTCACCGGGGGCGTTCAGTACACTCCCCAGGAAGCGAAGAATTTGGGGATTTGGCTTCATCAGGGGGGCTTCCTTTTCATCGACGACGGCTACGCGGCGCAGTACGGCGCCTTTAACAAGAGCGTGCGCGGATTATTGAAAGATGCGCTGGGATACGATGCGGAGTTCGAACGCGTCCAGAATACCCACTGGCTGTATCATTGCTGGGAGGATTTCGGCGGTCCACCCTCGGGGTTGGACGACGCCAATCTTCCGCTCGAGACCGACGGCCGCACCCCGCGCCGCATTCCCGAACGCTACCCGTACCTGGAAGGGATTTTTCTCAAGGGGCGGCTTGCGGTGCTCATCTCGAACAAGGGATACACCCACGCCTGGGGACAGTGGCCGTTCGTTTCACCGGCCCAGGGCGGACCGCTGGACAACGCGCGCCAGCTCCACTTCGGCATCAACATCATGGTGTATGCGAGCACCGCCAAGGGGAGCATCATCGATCAAAACAGGGACAAAGTCGCCTCGGAGTACCAACGGCAATAACGGCCGAAAATCCGGAAAAACAACTCTCTCAGACGGGATAATCACAGGCTCATGAACTTGCTTCGAGTCATTTTGTTTCTCAGTTGTCTTATGCTCTTGATGGCCGGCTGCGACCCGGCGTACCGTTATCTGTTCTTCCCGCCGGAGCGGATGGAATACACGCTCGAGCCCGATCCCGACCTGCTGCATCTCGCGAACGATACGAGTTACTCCATCAGCCGCGACAGCCTTTCGGTGGTGTACGACCGCAAGTCTTTCAAGGTGGAGGTTAAGTATCTTCCGGATTTCCAGCTGAACAACTACGAGTTTCCGGATGACTCCCGTGATGGCGAATTTTCGGCCAATCCGTTCACGTATGCCAATTGGATCGAACCCCAGCT
>JBBEBV010000040.1:0-6123 GCA_040882165.1 Bacteroidota bacterium | reverse complement strand
TTCTTCTGCGGTCCGTCGAAGCCCCTGATGGCCGATATCGAGATTCAATCCCTTGCCAATCTGATCCGGCGCGGCGGGTTCCTGTTCATCGACAACTCGGCCTTCAGCTCCAACTATTTGTACTTCGACCAGATGGTAGCTATGCTGCAAGCCATCGGCGCGAAGGTGGACCGGACGGTCAGGGTGATGCCCGTTCCGAACGATCACCAGATCTATAAAGTATGGAAACGGACGGACACACCGCCACGCGGAATGGACGATATTGAGAACATGCCGGAAAAGCGCAATTACCTGCAGGGTCTCTTCTGGCGGGATCAGCTGGTAGCCGTTGTGTCGTCAAAAGGATATTCCATGATGTGGAATGAGCAGGACCCGGAAAACCAGGACCAGTATGCCCTCGGAGCAAACGTCGTTGCGTACGCGTTGAGCACTCTCAAAGCGCAGCAATAATGTTCGCAGTCTGCTTCCGGTTCCAACCGGGGCGCATGCGGGCGACATTCGGAACTTTTTTTCAGCGAACAATCCCAACGACCATGAAACAACGTATGCGATTTCTTTCTCTCGTTATCCTGATGGGTCTCCCCGCGTTCCCGGCGATCGCACAGGAACCTCCGTCCCCTGCCGGGACCGATTCGACCATCCGGGAGGATGCACCTTCCAAGACATGGACGGAACGAAAGGTCGTCAGTGTGATCCTGTCAACCGTCATCCCCGGTTCGGGTCAGACCTACCTCGGCCACATGGAAAAGGGGGCGGCGTTCACGATCGCAACGATCGCGAGCGCCCTGATGGCGGGACTCTCGGAGAACAATATCGTAGGACGGAATGAGCGGCTGGACGAGCTCAAGGTGCAGTACTCCGCTGCGACCTCGTACATCGGGACGGACACGGTCTGGACCAAGATGGTCAGCACCAAGGACATTCTCGATAAGGATATCAAGCGACGTGATCTTTTCGTAAAGGTGGCCATCGGCCTTTGGGTGGCCAATATGGTGGACATTATCCTGTTTTCGGACGATCGCGGGGAAAAACCCTTTGGACTGATAAACACACCGAGAGCAACATTCGCCATTGTTCCCGACCCCAGGAACGGGCTTCATGCGTCTCTGACCGTTCGGTTCTAAATAATGACAATTATAGACGGAATATTTCATATGAGAAATTCCATTTTTTTCCCTTGCCTTCCTTTCATTTTTCTGTATCTTCTTATAGCCGGTTGCACGGAGTCGCAAGACCTCATCACTCCCACACATTTTACACGCGTCCCGGCGGTTCAAAACCTTCAAGGCGCCATCGGTGCGACCCCCTCGGGGAAGCGCCAAATCCTAGTCACTTGGACCTACGACACGCAGAACACCAATATCCGCTCCTGGGATTTAACCCGGAGTATTGACGACACCGCGGCAGCGGCTTATGTACCTCTGGAAATCATCTCGAAGCCTTCAACCGGATTCCCCTTGTACTCCGATACGAGTGCCATCCTGCAAAATGACGGCTTCATCTTCGACAGCCTGGATGTCTACTACAAAATCATCCCCAACGGAAGCGACAATTTTATCGGTAAACCCTCGGACCCGCTTCACATCGTGGTCCGTAAACAATGATTTGTACGGCGTACATTTCACCATCCCTTCACCCATTCCTGTAGGAGGTCTACTATGGAACGACTGATACGATCGCTTGCAACGGGCCTGCTCGTCGTGGCACTTTGCGTTCTTGCCACGTCGACCGCATTCGCCCAGTTGGTCACAACAAAGTCCAGCATCGCGTTCGGCAACGTTATCGGCCTCACGGCGAAAGCGGACAGTTTCTATGTCAAGAACACCACACAGTTTGGGTTCAGCCTGACGGGCATCTCAAAGAACACCACGTCCTATGTGGTGGAGGGAAACCCAACGGCTCTTATCTTTCCGAATGACAGCGTCAAGATCAAAGTCACGTTCACACCGAACGCACTCGGGTCAATACCCGACACGGTGACCATCACGCATAACAGCTTCAGCCAGGCGGCGCTAAAGGTTCCCTTGAGCGGCACCGGTACCAACGCCCTGCGAATCACGAATCCGAGAACCGGCGCAGTCCTGACAAGTCTCGCGTTTACCGATGTCCTGTCCGGATCCCCGCGGTTAGACAGCGTCACCGTTAAGAACGATGGTTCTGCTGCTGTGACGGTCTCTGCCATTGATTTCAGTCACGCATCCTTCACTTCCCTGCTGACAACGCCATCCACCATCGCGGGAAAGGATAGCCTGAAGGTTATGCTGCAGTTTCTGAATACCACGGCCACACGCGACCGGGCTACCATGAGCGTGGTGCATAACAGCGCGCTGACGGGGAGTTCCCCCTTGACGCTCTCTCTGACAGGCCGTTCCCACGCACATCTCCGGTTTTCACTTGGCGCAGTCAACCGCGACAACGAAGACACGGTTCGGGTCAGCTTCTCGAGCGCCGGCACCGTCGGGGGTTCCTTGAATCCCCCCGTAGCCATCGATAGCGGCAAGGTGGGGTTGATCACCATCCGGAATCTGACCGTCGGAGCGCCCACAGTCCGCGTCGACAGCATTACCTTTACCGGCCCTCATTTCAGAAGTATTACACCGACTCCCTACAATCACGCCCCGACTGTCTCTGCGGACAGAATTCTGCAATTCGTCTTTCAGCCGAAAACCGTTGCGGCGGTTCACCGCGATACCATGGTGGTTTGGACGAACGATACCATCCCCGGTGGTGACCGCGTTAAGATATTGATAGAGGGAGGAAGCACGCGACGCGTGACGCTCCGGAACGGAGCCAATGCCTTGACGAACGACTTCGGCACCGTCGGGCTCGGCAACACTGCAAAGGGCATCTTGAGAATTTACAACTTCCAGGATGTTGCCCTGACCATCGACAGCCTCCGGTTCGATGAGAACGACAGCAAATACCAGATCACTTCCGGCACGACGAATCTTCAGGTCGCGGCGGGCGATACACTCTTTGTGGACATCCAGTTTACAGCCTCCGACACATTGCCCAACATCGCGTCCACTCATCCGGATACGATCCTGGTCTATTCGGCATTCCACGGTGCGACGCCGGGCCGATTCCCCGTATTGGGACGCGTCCAATCGGCGGTCCAGTATTCCGCCGCCGCGGTCAACTTTGGAAACCTCCGTATCGGGGCGACAAAGGACTCAACCATCAAACTCTACAACCGGACCGCGGAAGCCTATGAACTGAGTTCACTGGAGCTGGTCTCCGGGACGAACTTTACCATTCAATCCAATACCCTGGTCACCCAGCTTCCGGCCGGAGACAGCGTCGATATAGAGCTTCGCTTTAATCCAACGATTGCCGGCCTCCTGCGCGACACGTTGTTGATCAACCACACTTACACGGCGTTGGAAGCCAGCCCGCGGAGGATCTCGTTATTGGGTACCGGAACAAACCAAACGATCATCGATCCGGCCAACTACATCACCGTGGATAACGTGCAAGGGCTCAACGGCTTCCCGACGCAAAGCAACGATTCGAGCTATGCCGAGACGGGACCGTTCTGGCAAAACCTCTCCTCACTCGATTTCGGTGGAACATCAACCGGTCACCGCCGATCGCCAAACCTCGACGGATCACCGAATGGTTCGTCGGCACGCTGGACATTCAACGTTGACCAGACCGCACCGTACCTGATCTACCATTATATCCTGAACAGCGCCAACGTGGGAGGCGGCTACTATGTCCACCTCCGGAAGTTCGGCGTCGGCGGGATCGTCGATAGTATCCGCTACAGCATGCAGCAGAACAATGTGACGGGGGTCGGCGGCACATGGTTCCCCATTATGTTCCATAACATCGATGGCGTTGGAGCGGGCGCGGCTTCCATCACGATTGGAGCGGACGCTCAATCGACTGCCTTCATGCGCGTCGATGCCATTCGGCTGCTTCGCTCCTCACAGAGTGCCGACCTTGAGTTCGGTCGCCGCACGGTGGACTTTGCACCGGTGAGGGTGTACGAAGATTTCGGTCAAATCACCCTGGGCGATGAGCTCGTCAAAAACTACCGCCTGTATAACATCGGCTCCGATACGCTCGTCATCAGCGATATCAGGCTTTTCGCAACGACGACGCCGGTGCCATGGTTCTACACAAAGAACCTGACCCTCCCCTTGAACATTCCACCGTTGGCGGTGAACCAGGACGGAACGGAGTCGGGCGGATGGACAGACATCGAGCTCGCATTCTCCCCCTTCCAGGAAGGTTCCGCTCGTGACTCCCTGGTCATTTACAGCAACGACAGCAACGAGCCGCAGGCGTACATACCCCTGGTTGGTGAAGGGGTCAATTACAACTTTATCATGAACGCAAGCGCAGGTGGAGCCGAACCCCACTTCCGTGCCCCCGGGCCACCGGATGTTCCAACCCTTGCAGTTTACCGGGAAGTTGGCGGTTCCGCATTCCTTAGTTCCGTCCAATCTCCCATTATCTATCCTATTCCCGGTGGGAATTTAAGAAGTCGCGTCAACGTGGGAGGCGCGGCTACCCTCCCCCATCAGGCAATTTATGAATTCGAATTGCCGGAAATCGTGCTGGGAAAAATTGCCACCGAGGGACGTTACATTCTTGAGTATGCCGGACCGGCCGGATCACCCAACGGATACCGCAACACCCTTACAAGAGTTGTGCACTCCTTCGGCGTGCCGCCGGATAGCGCCTATTTCAGTGCAACAACTCTTTCCACACACACATGGCTGCAGATTGGCGGAACGGCAAAGACGTTTGCCCTCACGCCGGGCGGACCAATTTCCATCACCATGGAACGTAACGCACAAACCGACCTGGACCCGACTGCGGCTGGAAGTTTCTTGCGCGCTGACCTCCTCCGTGTCCGTAAAGTTCCCACCGGGGCATTGATTGGCGTCAATGTTCTCCAGGATGCCGTCGTCGCTTATGGAGACATCAGCTACCGCACGCCAGCCGGCGTTGACGGGAAAGCAAACAAAAGGGATGTCTTGGCCAGAAGCACCGGTGAGTCCCAGGTTGTCATCAGTAGCCTCAAGTTCCGGGATGGCCGCTTCTTTAAGCTTGTCTCCCCGCCGGCAACGCCGATCTTCCTCCGTGCCCTGACGGGTGAGTTGAACCTGACAACGGAGTTCGTTCCTGATCGGATCTTTAACGGGTATGTCGACACACTGGAGATCGTCTCGAACTCCACCCGCGACTCCGTCCTGCTGATCCCTGTGGCGGGGAATGGTATCGGCGGGATTTATGCGATCGAGGATGATGGAAGCGATCAGGAAGTCTCCTTTACCCCGGCCCGTGGAGGTCTTTACCTTAACGGGTGGGATAAGACACGCATGACCAACTGGCAGGTGGAGACGAATAATACGGACAACGTCATCGGCCGCGGCAAAACACGATACCTCGCACCGATCTACTTCAACGGCAACGCGAGAGTGGAATGGTTCCCGGAGATTCCGACCGACCCCGCATTCCCCGATTCGGTCTTCATGAACGTCGCTGTAACAATCCCGCGCGGAGGCGCTACCTTCAGTCCCGCCGCGCGCTACAGAGTCTATAGCATGGGAGGCAAAATCACCAAGGATACACTGGTGAGCCAGAACAGCGTAGCAACCCCTCTCCAGTCGAATGTCATCGAGATCAACCTTGGCAACCATTGGTTCCTGCGCGGCGGTCGTGACATCGCCGGCGGCCAGGCCTTCTTCGGGCACGTCCGGTTGGAGAATGACACAGCGGCGGTCAGCGCAACCTACGCGGCGGGCACGACGAACTTCGCCCGGCGCGACACCTTCGCTTTACTGGCGGATGCCGTCATCCTGCGCGAGTTGGATGTGGCACAGCCGACCATCACCGATGTGGAGGATGGGAACGTTCCGCTCACCTTCTCGCTGAGCCAGAACTACCCGAACCCCTTCAACCCGACGACCAACATCAACTTCTCGTTGCCGGAGCAGTTACCGGTCGATCTCCGGGTGTATGACCTGCTCGGACGCGAGGTCGTGGTGCTCCTGAACAGCGAAGATCGGAATGCCGGCCGGCATACGGTTCGTTGGGATGGGCGCAACACATTCGGCCAGAGCGTCTCCACCGGCGTCTATTTCTACCGCATCGTCGCCGGCGGATACG
>JBBEBV010000039.1:0-1402 GCA_040882165.1 Bacteroidota bacterium | reverse complement strand
CATTCCGTCTATCTTCATAAACTCTCAGACGAGATCGGGCACCGGCTCACCGGGTCACCCGGGGGAGAGCGTTCCGAACAGGCCGTGCTTCAGTGGATGAAGGAGATGAAGTTGGAAAACGTTCATCCGGAGCCCTTTCTGATGCCGGCCCGGTGGGAGCGCGGAACCGCATCTGCTGCGGTTGTGAAGCCGTATGCCAGAAACCTCACCGTTGCCTCGTACACCTGGACGCCGGGAACCCTCGCCGGCGGAGTGATGGGTCCGGTGGTCGATGGCGGAACAGGCAAGCCGGAAGAGATCGCGGCCATCAGGTCAAAGCTCAAAGGAGCGATCGCCCTTGTGGCGCCGGCAGGGGTGACCCTGGATGAGGTGATCGGCAACTTCTATCGCACACCGGAATTTGTGAAAGAGTGTGCGGCAGCCGGTGCGGTCGCGGTGATGATCGCGTCCGATAAAGAGAAGACGCTGTTGTATACCTCTCCCGTGTCGTTTAACGGGGAGGTCTCACCGATGCCGGCCGTTTCCATCGCAAAAGAGGATGTCGAGTTTCTCCGCAGGCTTCTTTCAGCCGGGACGCCCGTGGAGGTAAGAATGGAAATGACGAACAAGCTCGGGCCGGCTTTCATGGCGAACAATGTCGTGGGGGAAATACGGGGAAGCGATTATCCGGAAGAGGTGATTGTTCTCGGCGCCCACCTCGATTCGAACGACCTTGGGCCGGGAGCTCTCGACAACGCTGCAGGGTGTGCCGCGCTGCTGGAAACCGCGCGGGCGTTCAAAGACCTCGGCTTGAAACCGAAGCGCACCATCCGGTTTGTTTTTTTCATGGGGGAGGAGGAGGGGATGATCGGGTCGACGGAATATGTGAAAGCTCACCTTCAGGAGATGGAGAACACCGTTGCAGTTTTGATCATGGATATTGGCGCCGGAAAGCCGCTGGGGTGGTTCTCGATGGGTCGGACGGACCTCGATGACGAGATCCGGAATCTGATGGCGCCGCTGTCGCATCTCGGCGTTTCGATGATCGTCAACGCGGCGTTTGCCGCCACCGACAATGCGGCTTTCATGGCGGCGGGCGTTCCGAACCTTGTCATGCTTCAGGATGACGCGTCGTATTTCCCCGTTCACCACACGGCGGCCGACACGCCGGACAAAGCCGAGATTCGCGATTTCACCTCGTGCGTGGTTGCCCTGGCGGTGACCACCCATCAGCTTGCCAACCAGCCGAAACGGTTTGGGAAGAGATTGAACGCAATGGATATCGGGAAGATGATGCAGGAATCGAATATCGAGTACCAATGGCGGGCGGCGAAGATCTGGCCGCTGAAATAAAACCAGCAGGATGACGAAAAAAGAAAAATTATCCACGAAGGTCACCCCGCCCGACTGCCTGCGCCAGCAG
>JBBEBV010000038.1:0-1407 GCA_040882165.1 Bacteroidota bacterium | reverse complement strand
CTGGTGATGTTTCTCTTCACGGCGGCGGCGATTATTCTTGTGATCGGCCCCCTGATCCTTCTCCAGCCGAACCTGCGGACGCGGGAATGGTACGGGACGTTCACCCATCTCCTGGAGCCCAGGGATGCCGGCCTCCCACAGGAACATC
This sequence comes from Bacteroidota bacterium, assembly GCA_040882165.1. Taxonomy (GTDB): domain Bacteria; phylum Bacteroidota; class Ignavibacteria; order UBA10030; family UBA10030; genus UBA6688. The sequence goes on along the minus strand of JBBEBV010000038.1, from coordinate 1,259 downwards.
TCCGGATCGCAACCACCGACGGGCTGAAGCTCGATTCCTGGTTTGTGAAGCAACCGCAGCACGCCCGCGGGACGGTGATCTATTTGCATGGGGTTGGGGACTGTAAAATAGGGGGTGTGCCGTATGCGAAATTGTTTTTCGAGAAGGGGTTGAACGTTTTTCTGTACGATTCAAGGCGCCATGGACAGAGCGAGGGAAAGTACTGCACCTACGGCTATTATGAAAAACATGATGTCTCAACCGTGATCGACTATCTCCTCTCCCGTCAGGACGCACATATCGGGAACATCGGATTATTCGGCACCTCGATGGGGGCGGCGGTTGCCCTGCAGGCGGCCGCTATAGATGACCGGATTGACGCCATCGTCGCGGAGGCTAGCTTCACCAATCTGCGCACGATTATGGTCGATTATCAAAAACGGATCATCAAACTCCCATGGCACTTCTTACGGAACGTCGCGATGAGCCGCTCACAAGCCATCGCGAAGTTCAAAGCCCGGGATGTCTCCCCTATCGAGTCAGTGAAAAAACTCCACAAACCGATCCTGTTCATCCACGGGACGGACGATTCCCGCATCAAAACCGATTACTCCAGGGCTCTCTTCGAAAGCGCCAACGAGCCGAAGGAACTTCTGCTGGTGCCGGAAGGGGACCATACCGATCTCCTGAACGTCGGCGGGAGTGAGTACGAACGACGGATTATCGCGTTCTTTCAGAAGTACCTGGGGTGACCACGAGTTTTTTTTACCACCGATGGCACACGGAAAAACACGGAGAAGTCAGAGCGACAGAAATCGGAAGTCAGATGTCAGCGAGCTCAAGTCTCTGTAGGTTCATCGGCAGTTACGATCATTGAAAGGCTCAACGTGCCACACTCCTCCCACACCAGTATCTTCCTGAACTGCGTGAGATTTCTGCTCAAAGGTATTCTCTGTCTGACCCTCGTGCAAGGTCCGCTTCCCGCGCACGCGCAAACACCCTTCTCATTGGATAGCGCCGCCGCGTACCTGAAGACAATCGCTGTCGACATCGGAGCGAGGCCGATGGGATCCCCCAACGAACGCCGCGCGATGGAGTTTGCCCTCGGAAAATTCAGGGAGTTCGGCCTCGACGAAGCATACCTCATGCCGATCCGGGAAGCTCCCACACAACTCAGAACAGGCTTCCTCAACACGCAGACCGGTGTCGTCGTGGGAGTGGTGAAGGGTTCCACCGAACGGATCATCGTCCTGGGAGCCCATATCGACTCCGATGCTCCT
>JBBEBV010000037.1:0-1409 GCA_040882165.1 Bacteroidota bacterium | reverse complement strand
CAAACGTCGTTTTCGACGTCAAGAAAAACTATTTCTCGGACAGACTCCTAGAAAGCAGCGGCACGCAGACTGCGCGTAAAAATGAAGCGCCCGGTCCTGAGTTTATCGAAGGATCGGGCGTCATCATTTTTATGGTAATGGGAAGAACTAGAGTTCAAGTTGAGTCCCGGCGACGAAGTCGACGGGACGAAATCCCGTCAAGCTTTTGGACGGGATCCTGCCTGCTCAGGCAAAACCGACGGGACGAAGTCCCGCCCGAACGCTTTGTCTAAGGAGGCGGGATCCTGCTTGCCCGCCACTCTTTTTGGCGGGCCCCCGCTACAAAACAAGATTCCCGGCCAAAGGCCAGGATTTTTGTTTTGGTAGTACCCGGACAGATCTCGGGGAATCAGGTTATAGCAGTTTCCGAATCGTCCCCTCGTATTCGGGAAAATAGCGGTTGATTGTCGGCAGATCGAACTCTTTCAGAATGCTTGTGTTCGGTTCCCGCTCCAGCAGGAATTCGAACGACTTTTCTACCAAAGCTTCCACAGAAACTTGGCCCGCAGTGAGCTTTTCATGATAGGAAGGATCTACCGTGACCCTGTGATCGGTCTTCACGCGAGCGGTGACGGTTACCTGGAAAGTTGTCCCATCGATTTTACGAACGTGAATCATCACTCCTCCTCTTGTCTTAACATCTTATTGAGCAGCCCCTCATAGATCATTCGGTCGGCCTCACCAAAAAGGACAATGCGGATTTGCCGGACATTCGAAAGGTGAGGGATCATGTCCATGATCGTGCTCAGCGCGATCCGGGCGGCGGGTTCCATGGGATAGCCGAAAGCGCCGGTTGAGATCGCGGGAAAGGCAATGGAGCTGATGCCGTTCCCCTCAGCCAATTCAAGCGCCCGGCGATAACATGATGCCAGTAACTCGGCAGGGGCATCGGCAACCCCGTACACAGGTCCAAGGCAGTGGATGACGTAGCGGTTGGGTAGATTATGGGCACCAGTGATCACGGCTTCGCCCGGCCTGATGGGTGCGAAGTTACGGCACTCTGCTTCGAGACCCGGCCCGGCGGCCCGGTGGATCGCGCCGGCCACTCCGCCTCCGGTGTGCAAATGAGCATTCGCGGCGTTGACTACCGCGTCCATGCCGGGCTGTTTCGCAATATCTCCCCTGACGCATTCGATCGTTACACCGTGCAGCTCTTTCGTTCTCATTGCCTTCGATTGTTGGTCCAATGGCAAAGCCAGAATTATTACCCGGCCGCGCAGTGCTGGAAGTCGGGCCGTCTGTCGTGACCCCTATCCCGGCTTGTGCATGAACGCGATGTTTTTTCGCGGGAAGGTACACTCCCATCCAAATCGTTCCGCAAGAAATCGGAAGGTGTTCTCCTTGAAGAAGACAATGTGTGTTGGGTCGCG
>JBBEBV010000036.1:0-1411 GCA_040882165.1 Bacteroidota bacterium | reverse complement strand
TTTTCATAGAAGGAGCAAAATTCGATAATATTGTACGAACCGGGATCGATCAGCATCCCGTTATCGCCGGCCCCCTTGATATCCAGCCCCTTGATATGCCAATACCATCCACGAAGCCGAACACCTCTGTTTCCATCCGCCACCGGCATTCCGGAAAAATCGAGCACAGGCCGCTCACCTGCATAGGCAAACAGGTGAATACGTTGGGAATCAGTCCCGTTCTTGCTTAACGTGATCGTGGTCCCGATGGAGTATACCCCTCCCCGCACAAAGACTGTATCGCCAGCCTGAACAACGGAATGCGCTTTCGTAATCGTTGCATACGGTTGCTCATGGGTCCCGGTGCTGTCATCGTTACCGGTGGGAGCGACAAAGATTTGGGCCTGCAGTTGCATTCCCCACAAAAGAAATCCGATACCTCTAAGAAAATATTTCACAATCAAATATGCAATTCCTCCACGACAGTTCAAACAGCGTTGCAAAGAAGCGGGGCTTGAGGGTATTCCCAAGCCCCGCCTTGAGATATCACTTGATCAACGTCATCTTCTTCGAAATTACGGTGTTCTGCGCCGACAATCGATAGATATAGACGCCCGAGACAAGGTGGGAAGCATTGAAATCAACCGCATGCTCCCCGGCGTGTACAAATCCGTCGATCAGCGAGGCAACCTTCCTCCCCAGAAGATCGAACACCTCCAACCGGATCTTCGAATCGGTCGGCAATGAATAGACGATCCTGGTTGCCGGGTTGAACGGGTTGGGGTAGTTTTGATCCAGCGAGAAAGTTTCCGGAACCACACCATCGCCGGGACCATCAACCGAGGTTGCCGGATCGGTCAGCCATTGCGCCTTCCTGGTCGGGAACCAGTTCAGGTCACCGACAGGATAGCCGCCTGTGGCCGCAGTATACGCGGCTGCAGAACTGGAGTAAGCGGCATCCAAGGTATCGCGGTAGTAGATGATATTCCGGCGATCGAAATCGTCCCTGGTCTTGACAAAGTTCGTCTGGACTTTTGCCCTCGTTCCTCCGTTCGCAGCTTCGTACCAACGCATCATCGTGGTCATGACCTTTGGAACATTCTGGAGCGTCAGGTTGATCTCACGAAATGCGGTTAGTGAATCCCCTCCTTGCTGCTGCAGCTTGCTGTTGATGTGCCATGAAAGAGGAGAGCCGACAGGGAAACCGTACTGGGTCAGGAATCCCCTTCCCGAATCGGAGATGCTATAGTAATTGTTCCGGACCTTCCAGCTTGTTGTATCATTAGGGGCTGTGAAAATCCAGGTGATCCTGTTTCTTCCGTTCGGATAGAACTCTCCCGTATTTGCCCATTCCGCTGCCCGGGAAGCATCCGTGGAATCCTCCCCCAGGCCAAACGCATCGATAAACAGATTGTTCGTGATATGGATTTCT
>JBBEBV010000035.1:0-1414 GCA_040882165.1 Bacteroidota bacterium | reverse complement strand
ACATCCTGCATGTCCGCAGAAGTGGGGATGAAGCTTGGGATCCAGGATCCAAGTAGTAAAACGCTATCGCGTTCTACAGTTAATAGGCCTCCGGCGGTTGAAGGTTCGAGGATAAAAGCCTGAATTCACAGTCCGACTCGCACACTCATTTGTGTATGGCCCTACCGTTCATAGAGTATTAGGTCCAATTCCCGTACTTTCGTGAAATCCTTATCTGCGGTGATCAGCGGTATTCCGAGATAGCGCGCCGTTGCGATGATAATGCAGTCGGGTAACTTCAGTTCGTATTTCCTTCGAAGTGCAACGGTTGTTTCCTTGATGTCCGCCGTAATATCGATAACCGTACACGCATTCACAAATTCTTTCGTCTTGCTGAGTTCGGTTTCGCTGAAATTCCTGTAGCTCAGGACTTCAAGTTGGGTGATGAAGGAGACATAGAGCCGTCTATCCTGCAAGAGAGGAACCAGCGTTTTGTCCCCTCCCAGGAGATACAGAACGATATTGGAGTCGAGCAGGATGCTATTTCCACTCATCTCGCCACTTCTTTTGCACTTCCAAGGGGTCTTCGGTAAGCTTGATCACGCCGCAATACTTTTGCACAAGTATACGCGCCGCCTTTCTTTGTTCTCGTCGTTTCAAGAGGTGGCGGATTTTCTCTTTCGGAGTACCTCTTTTAATCACGGTGACCATTGTATTTTCCTCCCTTTAGGGACCCGGCCGAAAACGGCCCAAAAGAACTTCCTATTGCTGTAGCTGCAAATTCATAGTATGACCCGATTGGAGGACAGACCCCCGAGATCCGGCTGAAAAGACTTGCCACCCAGCCCGCCTGACTGCGTCAGCAGGCTGGCGGGCAGGACAAGAAGCCACAAAGTTTCACAAAAGGAAACAAAATCGTAACTGCTCAGCTATTAAACCACGGATGGCACACTGATTGGCACGGATACCCCCGTATATCCACGTGCATCGGTTTTGAACAATACCAGATTGGTACCGATATCGGTGCTTATCCGTGCCTGCACGCCGAAGTAATTTTGATGTTTCAGTATGGAGGCGTGTGTCATCGGTGGTGAAAAATAAGCGATCTTCAACACGCCGAGTAAATACACAAAATCAAAGTATTTTTCTTAGTGCCTTAGTGACTTTGTGGCGAGAACCAAGTTTTCGGCTCAGTCTCTCGCAGTCCACACTGATACGATGCTCATATGTCCGGCCGCCAATGCAATCTTGTCCAATCTCGTTTATCATCTGCTCGCGTTGATAATCTGTGCGAGCGCGCTGGTGATCAAGGCCGCCGTCGTCACCACACTAAACACATCCCTCACCGTCAACCACCCCGTATGGTCAATGAAGATGGTATCCCCCGGGTGCAACACGAGCGAAGCCGCATTGACCTTTTCCAGACTCTCCAAAT
>JBBEBV010000034.1:0-1415 GCA_040882165.1 Bacteroidota bacterium | reverse complement strand
CGGTTTCTTTGACATAATGGAAGGCAAGCTGAACACCGGCAAACGAAAGAGTCGCGGTGAGACGCGGGAGCGTAACCGGAGGCGTGTCGATGAAATCATCTCCCTGGAAATTCACAAGCGAAGAGAGGATCCCTTCGACAACCGTTCCCTGGGCGGGCTCCCTTCCCGCGATCCAGAGACTGTCCTTAAATTCCAGGGTGAACGTCGTATCTCCGAACTGATACGTCAACTGTTTGATCGTCTCCCTTGGGATGGTAACAATCGAACGGTCCCGCCACTCCTTAACCGAGCGCGTGAAGACATAGTTCATCATGTTGCTCACCAACACGACCTCGTTGGAATTCTTCCTCCGGCCGTAGGTCTCGGAGAACGTGGGACCCGTTTTGCCGAGGATAAAAGAGGCCGTTTCATTTCCTCCTTCGTACAACGTAACCTGCGTTCCCGTAGAGTCAACCTGGAACATCGATTGTTTTTCCGAATTACTGGAAACGACGTTTTTGACCTCCAGATTCTTCGTCTGGTGTATGAGCTGGGCAACATTCCCCTGGTCGGCGCGAAACATGAGCGGATGCCGCAGATACCACTCCACCCCCTGTTTCTCGAGAACGATGTCGAGGGAGGGGGACTTCAAGTGAATCCTATCCACGGCAAGTGAGTCGACCACGGCAAGAAACTCGCCCGTGGAGGTGGAGGAGCTTTGTTCCCCCGGTTTCTGCAGGACGAGATAGGCAACGAAAATCAGAACGGCCAGGACTCCGACCAGAATGAGCGTTGAACGATTCATAATCGATCAGTTTTTGTGACTAGAAGTCCTCTCAAAAACCCCTCGCGGGTCATTGCGAGGAGTCCGAGTCCCGTCGAAGTAAACGGCCTCGACGGGATATTCTCCGCGAAGGACGACGAAGCAATCTAAACTGCGAATCTTAGATTGTTCCGCACTTTGGAATCCCGCCGCTATGCGGAATCCAGAAGCGGGACTTCACCCCGATAAATCGGGGTTCGCAATGACTGTGTTGCTTGTTTTTGAGAGCGCTTGTGCTCAGCGCTGTGAAACAATGGAGCAATTTCTTACCACCGATGGCACACAGAGGAACGCCGATAAAGGGAATTTGGTGTGCCATCCGTGGTGAACACACTAAGCAGTTACCGGTTTCTTATGATTGTGCTTCCATCATCCGTTTGAATGTTACCCGCCGGCGCCACCGGAACAATCCGTAGAGAACGATGAGAAGCGGCGGGCCGGCAAGGTTTGCATACTTGAGGAGCTGTTTGGTGCCATCCGATACCTGCTCCAGCGGCGGCGTTGCAACATTCTTCGTCCGGATCGTGATCAGCCCCGCGTCATCGGCAAGATAATCCACGATATTGGCAAAGAGGGTCATGTTGGCCCTGTTGCTCAGGTAGTCATCCTTCAT
>JBBEBV010000033.1:0-1417 GCA_040882165.1 Bacteroidota bacterium | reverse complement strand
TAGTGTTTTTAGCGTGTTTCCTGGGCTGAGTAGCTATCCTTAAGTCGAAGCAACAAGCGGAGACTGGAACGTACGCAGGGTCAAATCCGTCGGAACACCAGCACCTGCCAGGCGATCGTGGAATTCTCGTACATCGGCTCAAATCCCCGCGCGATGATCGCCGCTTTCATCACCACCCAATCGTGCCAGTACGGATGAAACTTCCAGCGAAAGAGTTTTGCCAGTGCTATCTGGGTTTTGAAGGCAACCCGCATGAGGAGGTTCTCTTTGGGGTGAGTCAAAGCAAAGATAAGCCTGGTTTTTCCCGTAGAGGTCTCGAGCAACTCTTCGAGATTGTCGTAACAACAAACAACCTTGTCCAGCACCGTCACGTCGCTTTCGCCGATCGTGTCGGAGAGCAGCACAAAATCGCCGGTGCGATACTCCGCCCGGTCCTGCAGGTTGAATTGTTTCGCGAACTCTTCCGCCTGACGCACCATCCCGTCGGCAATGTCGATGCCGACCGACCGCGCAGCCCCTTCCCGGAGTAAGGTGTGATGGAGCGCTCCAACCCCGCAACCGATATCGAGGATCGTTCTGGAACGGATCGGCTCTTTCTTAATTCCCTCCAGAAGAAAGCGTTGTTCTTTTGCGAGCCCTTTCTTTTTATAGTCCTTTGCGTACCTCTTCGACCAGCGGCTGAAGAAACGGTTGGTACCTTCATGGGGTTGCGATGTGGTGCAGCAGGACATGGAGGATTCGGATGTGTGGTGATGAGTTGACAACGGAATGGGGCGATTTACATCACAAAATCGATTTCGTACATCTCGTAGTGTGTTTTCTTCATACCGAGCCGTTCGTAGGTCTCCCGGGCGGCGGCGTTGTGATGCTCCACATAGAGGCGCAGACCGCAGACATCGTTTCGGTTTCTCGCGAGCGACTCAATATGGCGATAGAGCATCTTGAAGACTCCCTTCCCCCGGAACGTTTTTTCCACATAAACGCTCTGGATCCACCAGAACGTCCCGTTGCGCCAGTCGCTCCATTCGTACGTGAGCATCAACTGGCCGACGACCTTTCCATCGGTCTCCGCGATGTAATAAAGGCCCCGGGAGGGTTCCTGGAACAGCGCTTCAACGCCCGCATGCAAACGGACGGGGTCGAGTTCCAGATTCTCCGTTTCTTTCGCCATCATGGCGTTGAATTCAGCAATGCAGCCGCTATCGGCCATGGTGGCCGGACGGATCGTGATGGGCATATACTTTCGATTATTGTAACATTCGGAAGAGAATCGATTCCCTGCAAACCGACGCCCTAATATAGAGCTTCAAGATGTTTTCAGCAAGGAGTATGTTCTTCCACGCTCCGCTTTAAGGTGGGCTTCGTGGAGGCCAAGGCCGCCGGGCATGGCACCCGGCTCCGACTTCTCGTTTGAAAG
>JBBEBV010000032.1:0-8320 GCA_040882165.1 Bacteroidota bacterium | reverse complement strand
CGGCACACCGGCGGCAACGTCCATAGACGGAACCACGACTGCGACGATTGCCTTCAATAACGTCAACATCAACAACACGAGCGGAGTGTCTGTTAACGAGAATATCAGCTTCCAGACCGGCACCACCCCAACGCTCACGATCGGAGCGGGAGCCACATTGACGCCGGGCGCCGCGAACGTGATCAGCGGAGCTGCGGGTACGCTAACGGGAAGCGGGACCGCGAAAGTGACACGTACTGCAGCGACGGCAGACTTCAATACTCAGTACTCGATCGGAACGAAGACTCTCACCAACCTCACAGTGGATTATGATGCTGCCGGGGCGCAGACCGTCAACGCTCTGAACTACTTTAGTCTGACCATTCAGGGGGCGCGCGGCGCGAATTCTGTCACGTTGGAATCCGGTTCAGTCGGGGTCTCGGGCGTGTTCAATCCGACGGCTTCATACACATCCGGCGGCTACGTGGTGACGGGGAATACCGTGGATTTCAACGGAGGCGGAGCACAAACCGTCCCCGCATTTGGCTATAACAATCTGATGTTCAGCAATGCAGGCGTCAAAACGCTTACGTCGGGAACAACGGGAATCCTCGGAGCCTTCACGATTGGCGGCACTGCAACGGTTGATGCTACCTCGAACAACACCACGGTTGACTTCAATGGAGCGGGGAGCCAAACGGTCCTTGCCATCAACTACAATCATCTGACGCTCAGTACGTCGGGCACCAAGACCTTCTCGACGGGAGTGACGGGAATTGCAGGGGACTTCCTTCTGACGGGCGCTGCCGCGGCAGATGCGACCACGAACACCACCGACATCGATTTCAACGGATCGGCAGGCCAGAGTGTCGCTGCGATTGACTACGACGATCTGATCTTCAGCAATGCCGGAACAAAGACCTTTGCCGCCGGAACAACCCGCATTGCCGCGACATTCACAATCTCCGGGTCAGCCTCGGCCGATGCCGTCACCAATTCCACCACGATTGAGTACACGGGCAGCGCCAATCAGAATTCGCCTGTGATGACGTATTACAATCTTGTGGTGAACAGGGTTTCACTCACCGGACGACTTTTGGTCAACGACGTCACCGTCAACAATGATTTCACGATTCTCGTTGGGGAAGCCAGGGTTGCCAATGCTTTCTTCACGGTTGTTGGTCAAACGAGCATATCCGGCCTGTTCCGCGTTTCCAATGCCAATGCCATCCCGTCATTCGGCGATATCGTGGTCAACACAGCGGGCGAAATCAGGTTTGCTGCCAATGCCGTCATGACGCTGAATGGCAACCTCCAGGTAGACGGATCAGCCATCATTGCCAGCGGAACGAACACATGGACATTCCAGAAGTCCGGTGGCGGCGTATTGAGCGGGACTGCAACAGGAGTGCCGATCACCAATGCTTCGTTTACCACAGATTACACCAACACAGGGGATTTTTCCTTTGGGACGGTGAACGTTTCGGCATCCACTCTGACCAACAACTCCGTTCTTGCTGTTACAACCGCCCTGACCGGATCGGGAACCCTAACCCAGGGAAGCGGGGCAAGCCTCGACATCGGCTTTGTCGGAGCACTCGGTCTCTCCACACTAAACGCAAGCGCCGCGGGTAATACCGTCAGCTATTCCGCCGCGGGCGCCCAATCAGTCCTCCCGATCAATTACGCCAACCTCATGCTCGCCGGGTCCGGCGTGAAGTCGTTTGCAGGCGGGGTCACCGGAGTCAATGGAGGGCTGACTTTTGGAGGTTCCGCAACTGCGGACGCAGTAACGAACATATCGGTCATCGACTACAATGGCGGCGGGGCACAGGCCATCGGAGTCCTTGACTACTTTGACTTGACACTTTCCAATGCGGGGACAAAATCGTTTGCGAACGGCACAACGAGAATCGCGGGTACCTTGGACATTGCAGGTGCCGCCGCCGCGGACGCCACAACCAATACGCCCACCCTGGAGCTGAACGGCACGGGTATTCAGACCGTCGAAGGGCTCAGTGCGTACAACGTCACGATGAACAACTCCTCTGGCATTGTCCTTTCGGGCCCGCTGACTGTAACAAATCTTCTGACATTGACCTCTGGCGCGATTTCAACAGGGCCGAACAATGTGACCATTGCATCGACGGGTACTGTCAGCCGTGCGAGCGGCCACATTATCGGAAACCTGATCAAGGACATTCCCACGGGGACCCCTGCGCGGACGTTTGAAATCGGCGACGCCTCTGTCTATGCACCCGTGTCGCTGGCCTTTACAGGCGGCGTTTCCTCGGCGGGAACGTTCACTGCTTCGACGACAATGGGCGACCACCCGCAGATTTTGACATCGACGGTCGACGCATCGAAAAGCGTGAATCGATACTGGACAATCACAAACAACGGGGCCGTGTTCACCTCCTATGACGCCGTGTTCACCTTCGACGCTGCGGACGTCGACGGCGGCGCAAATACCGCTTCATTCATCCTTGACCGTTACAACGGAGGAACGTGGACGCCGCCCGCTGTCGGTACGCTGACTGCCACTTCCTCACAGGCGCTCGGTGTGACCGCCGACGGTGACTTCCAGATCGGAGAACTTTCCCTGGCGGTTCTCAAAACATGGGACGGCGGGGCAGCCACCAGCAATTGGGGAGACGCCAACAACTGGAATCCAGACGGTGTACCGACCTCCCTGAACAACGTCAGTCTTACGGGTGCGAATACCATCAATGTCAATGTCGCGGCATCAGCCAATTCGATTACCCTGAACAACAGCTCGTTGCTGGTGACGATTCTTTCCGGTAATAGTCTGACCGTTGCGGGCGATTTCATCATGGCTGACGGCACCGTGAATACTGAGGCGGCATTTCCGAGCGTCGCCGGTACAGTAAGCATTTCCGGCGGTACTACGGGATATGTTGCCTCGGGCGCGCAGTCGGTCGCAACAATCGGGTACCATCATTTGAATCTCGCGGGAAGCGGAACGAAGACGTTTGGGTCCGGTACGACGATGGTCACCGGGGATCTGACGATCGGGGGAACGGCGATCGCCGATGCAACGACGAACTCGACGACGATCGCCTATAACGGCGGCGCGCAGCTGGTCGGGGCCGTGAACTATCATAATCTGACGCTTTCGAATGCGGGAACCAAGACCTTTGCCGCAGGGGTCACGGGAATTGCAAACGCGTTGAGCATCACAGGCACCGCTTCGGCGGACGCTACGTCAAACTCCACGACCATCGACTACAACGGAAGCGGCGCTCAATTGGTCGGGGCAGTGAGTTATCACAATCTGACATTGTCGAATGCTGGCACAAAGACCTTTGCAACAGGAACCGTTGGAATTGCAAATACTCTGACTATCACAGGAACCGCGTCGGCGGATGCAACCTCAAACGGAACGACGGTTGACTACAACGGCGGCGGATCACAATCGGTCCAGGCACTCAATTATCACCATCTCTCGCTATCCAATGCCGGCACGAAAACCTTCGCGGCGGGCACGTTCGGCATGGCGGGGAACTTCAGTGTGACTGGTTCTGCATTGGCGGACGCCACAACAAACGCGACGACCGTTGACTACAACGGCTCGGGAGCGCAGTCCATCGGCGGAATCAACTATCATCACCTCACGCTTTCTGGCTCGGGGACCAAGACGTTCCTGTCCGGCACCACCGGGATCGCGGGAGTTCTTTCGATTGGGGGACTTGCCGCCGCAGACGCGACTTCCAATGCGACGACGATCGACTACAACGGCTCCGGTGCGCAATCCATTGCTCAATTCGACTACAACAACCTTTCCCTCAGCAACGCCGGGGCAAAGCAACTTGCAGCGGGTACGACGAACATCAGCGGAAACATCACCGCCGGTGGGTCAGCGACCTTGGATGCGTCAACGAATACGACTCTTGTAAATCTAAACGGCGCCGGCGCCCAAATGCTGCCTGCGGCAGACTACTCCAGTCTCACGTTCGCCAATGCCGGAGTGAAGACACTGGGCTCCGGGACGACAAGGGTCTCCGGCGTCTTTTCGATCTCCGGGAGCGCTGTGGCAGACCTGACGACGAATACAACGACATTCGAATTTACCGGGGCTGGAAACCAGGACTCTCCGGAAATCACATACCACAATCTCATAGCAAGCAACACGGGAACACGGCTTCTTCTCAACAATGTCGTCGTCAATAACGACTTCACAGTGCAAATCGGCCAGGCCCGCGTGACAAATCAAAATTTCTCCGTCTCCGGGTTGACCACGCTCAACAGTGAATTTCGCATCACGGCCATCGCCGGAGTCAAGTCGCTCTCCAGCGTGCTGGTGAACACGAGCGGATTTCTCAATCTCACGGCGGGCGAGGACCTGGCGATTAATGGTGATCTCACCGTCAATGGCGGCGGCAATATTGCCAGTAACAGTGGTGTGTGGACATTCCAGAAACCGGGCGGGGGCACGATCGCGGGAACTTCTCCGTCCGTTACCATCACAAACGCGGCAATGACAACGCCGTATGTCAACTCGGGTGTTTATGCGTTTGCCGACCTTGCAGTCACGGCCACGACCTTCACCAACAACGGGACGGTGACGATGACAAATGCCATCACCGGAACGGGAGAATTCGCGCAAGGCGCTGCCGGAACCCTGAACTATAATTCAACAACGTCGATGACCGTGAGTACATTCACCGCATCGGCAACCGGGAATACGGTGGTCTATGGTGCATCGGGTGTCCAGGATATAGTTGTTGCGGACTACAGCAACCTCACCCTCGCGGGGAGCAATGCGAAGACCTTCGGATCCGGAACGACGAGGATTGCAGGAGCATTCGATGTGACCGGAGGTGCGACCGCCGACGCGCTCTCGAACAACCCTACACTGGAATTCAACGGGTCCATTGCTCAGGCGGTTGAGGGGTTGAGCTACTACCGGGTAACGATCAACAATGCAGCCGGTATATCCCTGACAGGAACGATGACAGTAACCGATCTCCTGACGCTGACCGACGGAACCATAGGGACCGGGAGTAATTCGGTTATCATCGCTTCCGGGGGGACCGTCAGCAGGACGAGCGGGCACGTCGTCGGCAATCTCGTCAAAACAGTTCTCACAGGTTCACCAACACTGGGATTCGAAGTAGGGGATGGAAGTGGAAATTACTCTCCGGTGACGGCCGCCTTTGTCAGCGTCACGGTCTCCGACATCCTGACGGTGAGCACGACATCGGGGGATCATTCGGAGATCCTGACGTCGGGCCTCGAGCCTTCCAAAACCGTGAACCGATACTGGACTCTCTCAGGAAGTGGAATTTCCTACGCGAACTACAATGCGACGTTTAACTTTGTCGGCGGCGATGTGGATGGGGCGGCCAATACTGCCAACTTCATCATTGGGCGGTATGAGAGCGCTGCCTGGAATCTCCCGACGGTCGGCACGTTGACTCCGACAAGTTCCCAGGCGACAGGCGTAGTTGGGTTTGGCGATTTCCAGATTGGTGAGCAGTCCACAGCGGTTCTGAAGACCTGGGACGGCGGGGCGGCGACGAACAATTGGGGCGATGACAATAACTGGAACCCGAACGGAGTGCCTGGCGTGACAAACAACGTCAACCTGACGGGAGCGAATACCATCGACATTGACGTTGCCGCATCAGTCAATTCGATCACGCTGAACAACAGTTCCCTTGTGCTGACGATCCTGAGCGGAAACAGCCTCACTATTGCCGGCGATTACCTCCAGGCCAGCGGAATGTTGGATGTAGAATCAACTTTCCCCAGCGTGACGGGGACGGTAACGATCTCCGGTGGAACGGTGGGATACACGGCCTCGGGGGATCAGGACGTCGCCCTTCAATCCTACAATCACCTTTCTCTTTCGGGCACGGGGACCAAAACATTCGGAGCAGGAACGACAAGCATCGCCGGCGACCTGACGATCAGTGGAGGAGCGGCGGCTGATGCCACGACGAATTCCGGGACGGTCGATTATAACGGCGGAGGTTCCCAAGCCGTAGGGGCAACCGATTACTACAACCTGACCTTCTCCAACGCGGGCGTAAAGACTCTTGCCGCGGGCTCCATAGGAGTTGCGAACACGTTCAGCATCACGGGAAGCGCAACGGCCGATGCAGTGACCAACAGTGCAACAGTGGACTACAACGGAGCCGGAAATCAATCCGTTCGGGGGCTCGGGTATCATCATCTGACACTTTCGAATGCCGGGACAAAAACGTTCGACTCCGGAACGACCGGCATAGCGGGTAACCTGACGATTTCCGGTTCTGCCGCCGCAGACGCCATTTCAAATTCGACGACCATTGACTTCGACGGGTCAGCCGGCCAGACGGTCGGTGCGGTTGACTATCACCACCTATCACTGTCAAATGCCGGCACGAAGGTTTTCGCTTCCGGAACGACGAGGGTTGCGGGGAATCTCACGGTGGCCGGTTCGGCGGCGGGAGACGCGGCGGCAAACTCGACGACTGTCGAATTCAACGGGTCTTCCGCTCAAACGGTTGCCGCGATGGCATTCCATCACCTCACGGCAAGCAACGGTTCTTCGAAAATCCTTGGGGCCGGTACGACGACCATCGCAGGGAATTTGATGGTTACAGGCGGTGCATCGATCGATGCCATGGCCAATAACGTGACGGTGGATTTCAACGGGACAAACCAAATCATCCCGGTTGTTGATTTTTATGCCGTGACGTTCAGCAATTCAGGAACGAAGACACTGTCGGCGGGAACGACGAGAATAGCGTCCAACCTGAACATAACCGGGACGGCTGCTCTTGACGCCGTGACGAACTCGACGACCGTAGAATTCAACGGGACCGTCATTCAGTCGTCGTCGGCCGCAACATTCTACAATCTGTCGATTGTGAAGGTCAGCGGTCGGCTCAACCTTGATAATTTGACAGTCACAAACGACTTCAGCATTCAATCCGGTGAGGGCCGGTTGTCGGCAGGTTCGTTTGCCGTGGGAGGAACGACGACCATATCGGAAATTTTCCGGATATCCAGTACGGCCGGTACCCTGGTCCTCGGCGATATCGTAGTGAACAGCCCTGGTCAGGTTATTTTCGGGGCAAACGAAGACGTGACGGTCAATGGCAGTCTCCAGGTTGACGGAAGCGCGAGTTTCTCAGGCGGAACCGGTCTTTGGACGTTCCAGGCTGCAGGGGGAGGTACGTTGAGCGGTACGGCCGCCCTGTTGACGATTGCAAATTCTGAATTCACCACGGCGTATGCTGTTGACCGGAATATGACCTTCGGCACTCTGACAATCACCGGCACAACGATGACGAACAATCAGACCATCGTCGTGACGGGTTCCCTGGCAGGCACGGGAGCGATCACGCAAGGCGCCGGTTCCTCCCTCTCTCTCGATTTCGGCGGCACTGTGGGTTTGGCGGCACTCAACGCTGCCGCGGCCGGCAACACCGTGCAATATGTCTTTGCTGGGGCCCAGGTCGTATTTCCCAGCGACTATGTCCACCTCACGCTCGGCACTTCCGGAATAAAGACTCTTGCCGCCGGCACAACCGGAGTTGCCGGCATGCTCACGGTTTCCGGCACGGCCACGGTAGATGCCACGACGAATTCCTCAACGGTGAATTATAACGGGTCCGGGAATCAGGACCTGAACGCGCTTGCGTTCCATCACCTGACTCTCTCACTCTCCGGGATGAAGATCTTCCCTGCAGGCATAACCTCGATCGCGGGCGACTTGACGATTTCCGGATCGGCCGCTGCGGATGTCGTGACAAACAGCTCGGGCATTTTCTTCGTTGGAGCAGTATCCCAATCGGTTCCTTCCATGACCTACCATGATTTGTCGCTTAGCGGCGCGGGAACCAAGACAACCGAAGGGACCATCACCGTCGTGAACGATTTTACGAATTCGGGCGTGTTTGATATGCTGACCTTTGATCTGAGCATCTCGGGATCCGGAACGAGCAGCGGAACGATGAGGTTCGGCGGTGAAACGAACGGGTTGGTATTCGCCGGAGGCACGGTGGAATACAATGGGACTTCCGTTCAGGCCCCAGGCGGCCAGTCCGTCGCACTCGGCACGTACAACGATCTGCTCTTCACCAACGATGCCCTCAAGCGGATTGCCGGCGGAACCGTCCACACGCAATCGGGATTGGTCATTGGCGGCACGGTGACGTTGATTGTCGATGGAGACGGCGTTCTGGAAGTCGAAGGGGATTTGGAGAATTCGGGAAATCTGACAAACAACGGATTGATCACGGTGGGGAATTGAATGACGAAACAACGACGGGACGAAACAACGAAACAACGACGGGACGAAACAACGAAACAACGACAGAACGAAGCA
>JBBEBV010000031.1:0-1423 GCA_040882165.1 Bacteroidota bacterium | reverse complement strand
CTATTCTGTACGGATCGACCGCAGGAGAGCGTTCAACGCTTCGGCCATGGCTGCATCATATTCCCCGCCCGGCTCCCGTTGAAAGATCCGGTACTTCGAGGTTTCCGCCGTTTTCCTCCAGGCAACTTCGTTATCATCCATAACAGATGCTTCGATCGGGATTAACTTCATGGGAATGGTCCCGGCATGGGATTCACCGGTGGAGGGGGAAAATCTCCATCCACCTGATGTGGGCACCAAGTTCCTTCCGGCTCCCAGGATCAGTGATGCGGTTGCCCACATGGTTCGTTTTTCAGAAAGGATATGTTCCCATACGGCTCCGTGTCCCTGCTCTTTCAATGCGCGGATGATATCCCCTCTCATCGAACCGGAAAAAGCATGGCAGAACCAACCCGCCAGCGGTTCCGGCAGGTTGTCGAACAGTTTTCTCTGATCGGTCTGCCAACAGGTGGTGTGCGGATGCCGCGTATCAAATCCCCCTTTGTCGGAGGCACATGGGTACCAATCGATCGGCAATCCCGACCTCCAGACCGTACGGTATGCGGCCGGATCGAGTTGGACGTTCCATTCTTTATGAAGAGAGGTAGCCCCGGCGTTGAGGATCACCGAGCGGGTTTTTTCCTTCAATAAAGAAGGGGCGCGGTTAAAAGCGGCGGCGAGAACCCGGGCGGAGCCGACGACGCAAATGAGAACCGGTTCGGGGGAGGAGTGTAACACCTCTAATAAAAGTTCAATGCCTGCCTGCTCGCGCGCCGGTCGGTTCCGCACATTGTCATTCTGATCGGCAAGGGGATCCGGGGGACCTACGGCCACGGGGATCGCACGTCCCGTGAGATACCCAAGCTGAACCACGGGGAGGAACCCTGGATCGCGGGGCATATCTTTCCCCGGCGACCCGTCAAGAAACCTGCGCGTGACATCAAGGATGACCGCTCTGAGATCGAATTCCGAAAGCGCCACTACCGTCGCGAGGTCTATGTGATCGTCCGGATCCTGCGGGGGATGATACAAATCGGTGATGTGAATAAGAGGGTACGGCATCAGTATGCTTCAGGTATTACTTGGCCCCCTTTGGGACTGGAATGACATGTGGCGTGGGCCGCGTCCATCTGCAGTCCGCCATCTTTAGTCTGCCATCTGCCATCTGCAATCTGCCGTCTGCATCCTGCCATCTGCAATCTGCCGTCTGCATCCTGCCGTCTGCAATCTCCCATCTGCCATCTGCAGTCTGCCGTCTGCCATCTGCCATCTGCCGTCTGCCGTCTGCCATCTGCCATCTGCCATCTGCCATCTGCCATCTGCCATCTGCCATCTGCAGTCTGCCATCTGCCATCTGCCGTCTGCCATCTGCCATCTGCAATCTGCCGTCTGCCATCTGCCGTCTGCCATCTGCAATCTGCCATCTGTAGTCTGCCATCTGCCA
>JBBEBV010000030.1:0-1427 GCA_040882165.1 Bacteroidota bacterium | reverse complement strand
TGTTTCACAAGCATCGCTGAGTGAGGTGGATGCCCAAGAGGTGCAAATGCTCCTGAATGGGTCGATCCGGAGCATCGAATCGTAACATTTCACTTTTCACATTTTACTTTTCACGGTTCATTCATCCCTATGTCACTCGAAACGAAGATCCAATCCAAACAAGCGCGCATCGGCGT
Organism: Bacteroidota bacterium; assembly: GCA_040882165.1. Taxonomy (GTDB): domain Bacteria; phylum Bacteroidota; class Ignavibacteria; order UBA10030; family UBA10030; genus UBA6688. Next base: position 1,251 of record JBBEBV010000030.1, on the reverse strand, counting down.
GGTAGGCCTCGGATACGTCGGCCTTCCGCTCGCCGTGGAGTTTGCCGCACAAGGATATACAACCATCGGCATCGACCTCGACGACCGGAAAGTCCGCTCCATCAACGCAGGGAAGAACTACATCGCTGATGTGGAGGAGAAGAAGTTTAACGCGGCAGTGAAGGGAGGGATGCTGACCGCGCAGAACACCTACGAATTGGCCGGCACCCTCGACGTTATCTTTATCTGCGTCCCTACCCCCTTCACCGAGCATAAAGCCCCGGATATCTCGTTCATTCTCGATGCCGCCCGTGAGATTGGCAACCATCTCCGGAAAGGTCACCTCATTATCCTGAAGAGCACGACGTTCCCCGGCACCACCGAGGACTATGTGCAGCCGATCCTGGAACAATCCGGACTCAAAGCAGGGAAGGATTTCCATCTCGCCTTCTCCCCCGAGCGTATCGATCCGGGGAACACGAAATGGACCACCGCCAACACCCCAATCGTCGTTGGTGGCGTGACGAAACGGTGCACCGAGCTCGCTTGTGCGATTACGGCCTGCGTGATCAAAACCGTGATCCCGGTCTCCGGTCCGAAGGTGGCGGAAATGGAAAAACTGCTTGAAAACATCTTCCGGAGTGTCAATATCGCCCTCGTCAACGAGATGGCCCGTCTCTGCGACCGTATGGGGAATATCAACATCTGGGAGGTGGTTGAAGCAGCCTCCACGAAACCGTTCGGGTTTATGCCCTTCTACCCCGGACCGGGAATCGGCGGACACTGCATCCTGATCGATCCGTACTACCTCCAGTGGCTTGCGCAGAAGTATGATTTCCAAACGCATTTCATCTCCCTGGCAGCCGAGACGAACGAAAGCATGCCGTTCTATGTGAAGGACATCGTCCTGCGTGAAATGGGCATGAGGCCGATCTCCTTCCGCGATGCGAAGATTCTTCTGCTGGGGGTGGCGTTTAAGAAGGATGTGGACGATACGCGGCACTCTCCCGCCTTGCGCGTCATGGAGCTCCTTCATACGGACGGAGCCCGGAATATCGAGTACAACGATCCGTTCGTCCCGAAAGCGAAGGTCAACGGCCTCGAGTTTGAATCGGTTCCCCTGACGCCCGCCCGGCTCAAGTCTGCCGATTGCGTTCTGATCACGACCGACCATTCCTCGTACGACTACGATGCCATCGTGAAGAACGCGAAGCTCGTCATCGACACGCGGAACGCCACAAAGCATGTGAAGAAGGGGAGGGGGAAGATTGT